>CBDTYJ010000160.1:0-6283 GCA_965364575.1 uncultured Gammaproteobacteria bacterium | reverse complement strand
GGCTTGGAGACGAAATCGAAGGCGCCGATCTTCAATGCCCGGACCGCGGTCTCCACGTTGCCGTGGGCGGTGATCACCGCCACCGGGACCCCTGCGCAGTGCTCCTGGATCCATTCCACCAGCTCGAGGCCGTCACCGTCCGGGAGCCGCATATCGGTCAGACAGAGCTGGAAGCGACCGCTCTCCAGCAGTTTCCTGGCGCTGGTCAGGTCTTCCGTGGTCTCGACGCTCAGTTTCATGCGCTCCAGGGTGATGGAGAGCAGTTCGCGGATGTCGGGCTCGTCGTCGACGACCAGGACCAGTGGCTTGTCCATGGATCAGGGCTCCCAGCGCTGGGGGTCGGCAAAGATGATACGGAAGATGCTGCCTCCATCGGTCCGCGGCTCATAGACCAGGGCGGCGCGATTGCATTCGCACAACTCGCGCGAGATGAACAGCCCGAGGCCGGAACCGGAACGTTCGGCCGCAGCCCCGCGGAAGAAGGGTTCGAAGATGCGATCCCGTATGGCCTCGGGGATGCCGGGGCCCCGGTCCCGGATCTCCAGGAAAGGCCGATCGTTGGCCATGCGGCGCCCGCAGACCACATCGACGGTGCCGTCCGGATTGTCCATGGCCATGCCGTAACGCAGCGCGTTCTCGCACAGGTTCCACACGATCTGGTGCAGATGGCTGGGATCGACGTGGACCTCCACGGATTCGGATGTGGCCACAACCTGCAGCCGGTCACGGGGGATCTGGGCCGTGGTCGTGAATTCGTTGGCGAAGGTCTCCGCCCACGGCACGAGATCCACGCGCTCAGGACTGGTGTAGTCGCGGCGGGAGAGCTGCAGTACGTTGTCGATGATGGCGCTGACCCGGCGTGCGTTGGTCTCGATGATCTCCGTCAGCTTGTGGTCCTGCTCGCCCAGCGCCGCACTCTCGGCCAGCAACTGGCCGGCATGGCTCATGGCGCCCACCGGGTTGCGGATCTCGTGGGCGATGCTGGCCGACAGCCGGCCGAGTGCGGCGAGCTTGGACTGCTGGACGCGCTCCGCCAGGGCCGACGCATCTTCCAGGAATATGATCAATGCCGCGCTATCGCCCTCGCCGATCGGCGCGAAATACGGATTGATGACGGTGATGCCGTCGGCGGCCAGGAGCGAGGGTGACGCGGCGTCGGTGTTGGATCCGCGTCGCCAGTTGGAGGCCAGCTCGAGCAGCCGCGGCGAGATGAGTTCGAGGGAGACGCCCCGCTGATCGCGATCAGTGCCCAGATACTTGGCCGCCGCGTCGTTCATCAGCCGGACCCGGTCGTCACTGTCTACGACCACGATACTCTCGCGCAGATTGCGGATGATGTAGTCGTTGAGCTGTCCCAGGTTGGCCAGGTCGATGCCGCGCTGGCGCGCCAGGTTCTCACTCTCCTGGATCCGGCGGGCGAGGGGATGGGCGGCGACCGAGATAAACAGCAGGATGCCGCCGAGCACGCCCGCGGGCGTGGAATCGGTCAGGGTCGCGGTGCCCTGCAGGATGCTCAGGTACTGCTCGAATATCACGGCGATCGCCGCCATGGCGCCGAACATGACTGCCCGGGGCCGGGCCCAGATCAATGAGATGGCGCCGATGCTGACGATCAGGAGGTTGGCGATGCCACTCTCGATGCCGCCGCTGGCATGGGCCAGTATCGTGAGGGCCGCGGTGTCCACGATGGCCTGACCGAGACTCTGGGCCATGACCGACGGCCAGCGCTGGGTGACGGCGAAGTCATTGAGGGCGCCGCAGACGAAATACGCGAGCGCGGTCACGAAAAACAGGTCCGGGCTGGCATTGCCTATCAGCCGCGGCTCGTCCGTCAGCAGAAACATGGCCATCAGGAAGACAGCCGCCAGGGTGCGGAAGACATTGACCAGCCTCAGCACCCGCCAGGCGAATTCCGGCGCTACCGAGCCACCGGTCTCCTGCCCGGGGAATGGTTCCCGGGCCACGGCCCTGGAGACGTCTGCTGTCGGCATGAGTGTCGGCGGTACTCCGCTCAGAAGCTCCGGGCCATTCTAAGAGGTGTTCCTGCGGGGGCAAGCAGTTTTGCCTAAAGTGACGCTTTGTTCCAAAATACGCGCCTCGAATTTCCCCGGTGCCCGGTCGTGACGCGCACGGCAGTCGGTGAGCGAAACTGCTCCGCCGCCTGTCGCCGGCAACCGTTGCGGGTCGGGCTTTCCGCCAATCCCTTCTGCACCTGGGTGGTCCCATGAATCTCCACGAATACCAGTCCAAGCAACTGTTCGCCGAATACGGGATCCCGGTGCCAAGCGGGATCGCGGCTCATTCCGCAGATGAAGCCGTCAAGGCCGCGGAAGAGCTGGGTGGAGAACTCTGGGTAGTGAAGGCCCAGGTCCACGCTGGCGGACGTGGCAAAGCGGGCGGCGTCAAGCTCGTCAGGAGCCTGGCCGAAGTCAGGGAGGCGACCGCCGGGATGCTCGGTCAGCGCCTGGTCACCCATCAGACCGGACCCGAAGGATTACCGATCAACGCGGTGCTGGTGGAGAGCGGCTCCGACATCGACCGTGAGCTGTATCTGAGCCTGCTGATCGACCGGGCTCAGGAGAAGGTGGTGTTTATGGCGTCGGCCGCCGGCGGCATGGATATCGAGGAGGTCGCCGCGACCGAGCCGGAGAAGATCTTCCGGGTCGCCGTTCATCCCGCCGCGGGCCTGATGCCGTACCAGGCCCGCAAGCTGGCGTTCGGGCTCGGCCTCGACAAGAGCCAGATCGGTCAATTCACCGCCATGGTCCAGGCTCTCTACAAGCTGTTCACCGAATCCGACGCCAGCCTGGTCGAAGTCAATCCGTTGATCGTCACGGCCGACGGCAAGCTGGTGGCTCTGGACGCCAAGATCAATCTGGAGGGCAACGCGCTCTTCCGCCAGAAACGGCTGCTGCAATGGCGGGATCCTAGCCAGGAAGACGAAAAAGAGAACGAGGCCAGCGAACACGACTTGAATTACGTCTCCCTGGACGGCGATATCGCCTGCATGGTCAACGGCGCAGGGCTGGCGATGGCGACCATGGACCTGATCAAGCTCCACGGTGGCGAGCCCGCCAACTTCCTCGACGTGGGCGGTGGCGCCACCGCCGAGCGGGTGACCGAAGCCTTCAAGCTGGTGCTTTCCAACGAGGGCGTAAAGGCGATCCTGGTCAACATCTTCGGCGGCATCGTCCGCTGCGACCTGATCGCCGAGGGTGTCATCACCGCCGTCAGGGAAGTGGGCGTAGAGGTGCCTGTGGTTGTGCGTCTGGAGGGCACCAATGTCAAGAAGGGACGCGAGCTCCTCGCCCATAGCGGGCTGGACATCATCGCCGCAGAGGACCTCACCGATGCGGCCCGGAAAGTCGTCGCGGTTTAAAGGATAACGAGGAGACGTCATGAGCATTCTGGTCAACCGCGACAGCAGGGTCATCTGTCAGGGCTTCACCGGACAGCAGGGCACTTTCCACTCGGAACAGTGCATCGAATATGGCACCCAACTGGTGGGTGGTGTGACGCCGGGACGTGGCGGCAGCACCCACCTGGACCGACCCGTGTTCAATACCGTCGCCGATGCCGTGGCCGAGACCGGCGCCGACGTCAGCATGATCTATGTGCCGGCTCCGTTCGCCGCCGATGCCATCCTCGAGGCGGCCGACGCCGGTATCGGTCTCGTGGTCTGCATCACAGAGGGCATACCGGTGATGGACATGGTCCGGGTCAAGGCGGTGCTCAAGGAAAGGGATTGTCGCCTGATCGGCCCGAACTGCCCCGGCATCATCACGCCGGGCGAATGCAAGATCGGCATCATGCCCGGATTCATCCATCAGCCAGGCAAGATCGGTGTCGTTTCCCGCTCCGGGACGCTGACCTACGAAGCCGTCTACCAGACCACGCGCAACGGTCTCGGCCAGTCCACCTGCGTCGGCATCGGGGGCGATCCGGTCCGCGGCATGAACTTCATCGACTGTCTCGAGTTGTTCGAGCAGGACCCACAGACCGAGGGGGTGATCATGGTCGGCGAGATCGGAGGCACCGATGAAGAGGCGGCGGCAGAGTTCATCGCCGCAAGGGTCAGCAAGCCGGTGGTCGCCTACATCGCTGGCGTGACCGCACCTCCCGGCAAGCGCATGGGTCATGCCGGTGCGATCATCTCCGGTGGCAAGGGGACTGCCGAGGAGAAGTTTGCTGCCCTCGAGAAAGCCGGCGTGACGACTGTCAGATCGCCGGCCGAGTTGGGCAGTGCGATGCTCAAGTGCTTCGAAGGCTGAGCCGAATTCCGGCTTCGGCCGCAGGCCCATGACCCTCAAGGTCGCCATCGCCCAGATCAATCCCGTCGTCGGCGACGTGGCGGGGAACGTCGACCGGATACTGGATCAGGCCGCATTCGCCCGCGACGAACTCGGCGCGGACCTGTTGCTCTGCCCGGAGCTCGCGCTGTGCGGTTATCCGCCGGAGGATCTCCTGTTCCACGGCAATATGCGGCGCAGCGTCGGCCGGGCCCTGGAACGGATCTGTAGCCGGGTGTCTGGGATCTCGGTGCTGGTCGGCTACCCCGAGTATGAAGATGAGCGTATCTACAACAGCGCCGCCCTGATCGCCGAGGGCGGGCTCATCGCCAACTATCGCAAGCAGCTGTTGCCCAATTACGGGGTATTCGATGAACAGCGCTATTTCACCCCGGGTGAGCAGGTGTGCGTGGCAGACGTGGCGGGGCTGCGCTGCGGCATCATGATCTGCGAGGACATCTGGCGGGAGGGTCCGGCTCGGGCCTGCCGTGAGGCCGGCGCCCAGGTCCTGCTCGTGATCAACGGTTCGCCGTACGACACCACCAGTCAGCAGCGGCGCGAGGAGGTCCTCCGGCTGCGGGCGGCAGAGGCGGGTTTGCCGCTGGTCTACTGTAATATGGTCGGCGGCCAGGACGAGCTGGTCTTCGATGGCGGATCGGTCGTCGTGGATGCCGATGGCCGGGTCATGCACCGGGCGCCGGCCTTCGAGGAGACCACTTTCCTGGTCAGGCTGGACCCGGGCGAGGCAGGCCTGACGCCGCGTGCCGGCACGATCGCGGAGCTGCCGGAGAAAGAACCGAGCGTCTACCAGGCGCTCGTGCTGGGCGTGCGGGACTACGTCGACAAACATCACTTCCCCGGCGTGGTGCTGGGCCTTTCCGGTGGGATCGATTCCGCTCTGACCCTGGCCATCGCCGTCGATTCGCTCGGCGCCGAGCGGGTGCGCACGGTGATGATGCCGTCCCGCTATACCGCCGACATCAGCCTGGAAGATGCTCAGGCGATGGCGGACGGGCTGGGCGTGCGCCATGACGTGATCTCGATCGAGCCCATATTCCGCTCTGTGTGCGAGGCGCTCGCCGGGATATTCGCGGGACGCGGAGAGGACGTCACCGAGGAGAACATCCAGTCACGCTGCCGCGGCATGATCCTGATGGCGATCTCGAACAAGCTCGGCTTGATGCTCCTGACGACCGGTAACAAGAGCGAGATGGCTGTCGGCTACGCCACCCTCTATGGAGACATGGCCGGGGGCTTCGCGCCGATCAAGGATTGCAGCAAGTCGTTGGTCTTCCGCCTGGCGGAGTACCGCAATAGCCTCGGCACGGCCATCCCGACGCGGATCATAGAACGGCCTCCGTCGGCGGAGCTGCGCCACGACCAGAAAGACACCGATGCACTGCCCCCCTACGAGGTGCTGGATCCGATCCTGTCCGCCTTCATCGAAGAGGATTGTTCGGTAGACGAAATCGTCGCTCGTGGATTCGACCGGGCCACGGTCGGAAGGGTCCTGGGCATGGTGAAGCAGAACGAATACAAGCGGCGTCAGGCGCCGCCGGGTATCCGTGTCAGCCGCCGGGCCTTCGGCCGGGACTGGCGCTATCCCATCACTTCAGGTTTCGACGCAGAATAAAGCGCTCGATCAGGGTGCCTTCGGGTCTGGATCCGCGTTCCCCGTAGGCCACCGCCCGATCCGGATAATTCTCCCTCAAAACCGCCATCGAGCTGGCCGCCAGGTCGTCGAGTCCGAGCTGACGATAGGCGCTCACCTGGATCTGCAGGGCCTCGATGACCGATTCTGATTGCGGATAGGTCTCCAGCACGTACCTGGCACGGTTGGCGGATGCCACGAAGGCACCCCGGCGGAGGTAGTAACCCGCGACGTGGATCTCGTACCGCGCCAGCTGGTTGCGCAGATACACCATCCGCTGGCGCGCATCCTCGGCGTAGACGCTGTCCGGGAACTGGTTGGCCACCACCGAGAAGCTGCGATA
>CBDTYJ010000159.1:0-6307 GCA_965364575.1 uncultured Gammaproteobacteria bacterium | reverse complement strand
GGCGCTGCCGCTTCCGTATCCGCCGCCGCTCCCGTATCCGGCTGATCGTCAGGTGTCTGGCTGGGAGGTCTTTCGTTCATGTCAGGTATCCCTGCTGCCGGGGTGACTCGCCGTCGCCTGTCGCCAGGAGACGATGGCCTCGAGCAGGGAGGCGTCGTCCGGCGCCTCGCTCAAAAGCCGTTCCGCATGGTGCCCCGCATACTCGGCTCTTTGTATCACACGAGGACTCGCGGTCACCAGCGGGGTCCTGTTGAGCAATTCCGTGCCCTCGGGCCCCAGGGTGTTGTACAGGCTGTCGAGGATTGCGACGCTGGTGGCGGTGTAGAGGTGGACGTCGCCCCGGCGCCAGCGCCGCAGCAGTTCCTCTACACGCTGCGGGGGATGCAGTGACGGTTGGCGTTGGTAGACCTCCAGATACACGACCTCCGTGCCGCGGCTGGCCAGGGATTCGGCCAGCAGCTCGCGCCCGCCCACGCCCCGGAAGATAAAGACGCGTCCCGGGGGGGCAGCCAGGTCCGGATGAGCCAGCAGGGATTCGGAATCATGGCCAGACGACAATATATCCGGCTCGAGCCCCTGGCGGCGCAGCGCCGTGGCGGTGGATGGTCCGATCGCCGCCAGCCTGGCCTGCAGCGGCGCGGGGAGTAATCCCGCACCGTGGGTCACGGCATTGCGGCTGACGAATATGACCACGTCGTCGGCGTCCGAGCGGCGGATCTTGTCAGCTGCGTCGGCGTCCGCGATCCGCGATTCGATCTCCAGTCCGGGCCAGCGTATGGCGACGCCGCCGTGGTCTTCCACTGCCGCACACAGCGGTTCGGCGAGTTCTCTCGGCCTGGTGACCAGGACGGTGATACCGTCCAGCTCGCTGGAGTTCATGCGTCTCCCTGGTCCGTCTCCAGCAGCGCGCCGGCCCCGTCCGCAAGCAGCTGCCGCCCCAGGTCGTTACCGAGCCGACTGCCGTCGGACTGGTTGCCGCGTATCTCTCTTCGCATCAGCTCGCTGCCGTCCGGTCTCGCCACCATGCCGCGCAGATAGAGTTCGCTCTCGCGGATCTCTCCGTGGGCAGCGACCGGGGACTCGCAGCTCGCCTTGAGCGTGGCCGCGAAGCTGCGTTCGGCATCGACGCAGCGCCGGGTGCCTTCGTGCTCTACAGCCTGGATCGCGGCGCGCACTTCCTCCCGGTCACGGCGGCATTCGATGCCGATGGCGCCCTGGCCGACGGCCGGCAGGCACTCGTCGTAGGTGAGACGGCCGGTGATCCGCTCCCCCAGACCGAGGCGCTTGAGTCCCGCTGCGGCCAGCACGATCGCGTGGAAGTCGCCTTCGTCCAGTTTGCGCAGGCGGGTTTCCACGTTGCCGCGGACCGGCTCGATGGTCAGGTCCGGCCGCAGGTACCGCAACTGGGCCTGGCGGCGCAGGCTGGAGGTGCCGACCTTCGCGAATTCGGGCAGGGCGTCCAGCGCATCGATGCCTCCGGCCGAGGCCAGGGCATCGCCGGGATCGGCACGCTGCAGGACCGCGCCGATCATCATGCCGTCCGGAAGATCCCACGGGACGTCCTTCATGGAATGGACCGCGATGTCTGCCCGGTCTTCGAACATGGCGACTTCCAGTTCCTTGATGAAGAGCCCCTTGCCGCCGATCTTGGCCAGGGAGCGATCGAGCACTTCGTCGCCGCGGGTGGACATGGGGATGACTTCGATCTCGATGCCCGGGTGGGCCCGACGCAAGGTGTCGGCCACATACTCCGCCTGCCACAAGGCCAGTCGGCTCTGCCGGGTTGCGATACGTAATTCCCTGATCATGCGGATTGAACCTTTCGCCGTAATCCGGCGCTATGCCTGCGGCTCACCGGCAGCGTTTCCCTACAGTCCCTGAGCCTCACCTGGAGCTGGCCGCCATCGCCTTTTTCAACGGCCTGGATGTACCGGATGGCCACCAACGCGTTGCGATGGATACGGACAAACTCGTCTGCGAACTCCTGTTCGAGTTCTTTCAGCGACTCATCGATCAGGTGCGACCCGCCGCCGTGGCGCACACTGACATATTTTTGTTCGGCGCGAAAGTAACGGATGTCCTGCACCGGTATCAGGTGCAGGTGATCGCCGGAGCGGGCACTGATATGCCTGCGCTGCCGGTCTGCCGGATTGATGGTCGCCAGCTGGGCCCGGGTGGGACGGGCGGCCCTCGCGAGTCCCTTTGCCAGTCGCGCCCGCCTCACCGGCTTCAGGATATAGCCGACGGCCGCAGTCTCGAAGGCCTTGAGCGCGTAATCGTCAAAGGCCGTGACGAAGATGACCGCCGGCGGCTGCTCCAGCTGTGACAGATGGCTGGCGGCTTCAATGCCGTCCATGCGCGGCATACGGATGTCCATCAGCACGATATCCGGGTTGCGGTGCTCCACGAGCTCCAGCGCCTCGCGGCCGTCGCCGGCGGTACCGACTACGGTGAAGTCGTCGATGTCCTCCACCAGCTGGACCAGGCGATCCCGGGCCGGCGCTTCGTCATCCACTACCAGCACCTTGATCACGCGCCCTCCACCCGCGGGAATCTCAGGCGGACCACATAGCGTTCGCCCTCCGGTCCGTAGCTGATTCGGGCGCGACCCCCATAGGCGAGTTCAAACCGCTGGGTGATGTTGGACAGGGCGATCTGGTTGCCCTGGCGGCGTGACTGGTCACCCGGCGCGGGCAACGGATTGCTGATCGTAATCTCGATCATGCCCGCCGATACCTCGGCGCCATCGATAACGATCTCGCCGCCGTCGGGACGCGGCTCGATGCCGTGGTAGATCGCATTCTCCAGCAGCGGCTGCAGCGACAGAGCCGGTATCTCGGCGCGCAGCGGCAGCGACTTGACCCGCCAAACCACCCTCAGACGGTCACCCAGCCGGAGCTGCTCGATGCGCTGATAGATCCGCGCCACCTCCATCTCTTCTTTCAGCGTCAGCGGAGCGCTGGAGTCGCGCAGGGAGGCCCGGAACAGGTCCGCCAGATCCTCTACCGCCTCCTCCGCGAGGGCGGGCTCCCGCCGGGTCAGGGCGGCGATGGTGTTCATGCTGTTGAACAGGAAATGTGGCCGTATCCGCGCCTGCAGGGCGTTGACCCGCGTGGTGGCTTCGAGCTGCACATTGCGCCGCCATTGCTGAGCCACATAGAAATAGCGCAGTGCAAGGGTGCCCACGATCAGACAGATCAGGAGATTGGTTCCGAGGAAATGCAGATGACGGCGGGCGTCTCCGCCGCCCTGCAGGCGCAGCTGGTCCCAGTACTGGCCCAGCCACCAGGCCGCCTCGGAGATCAGGGCGGTGACCAGCAGCAGCAGAGCGAGGGCCAGGGCAGCTGCCCGGGGCACCGGCAGACGGGCCAGGCGCTCGCGGGTCCGGCACAGCACGGCGGCGCTGCACAGGCCGATCCAGAGGAGAAAGAGCGAGGTCGCAGCCAGGTCCTGCCAGACCGAGCCGGCGATGACCAGTTCGCTGCGTGCCAGGGTGACGACGATGGCCACCAGTTCGGTGATCACGACCACGGTGATCACCGAATCGGGTGCGCAGAAATCCGGCAGCAACAGACCCTTCCTGTCCGGGTCGAGGGTCGAACGGTCGGTCGGAGCTGTCACTTATGTGCCGCCGTCCCGGAACAGCGCGGACTTGATCCGGAACAGGGACGAGATGTCCTCGTCGCCGTGCCCCTCCTCGATGAGACGGGAATAATGGTGCCGCGTCATCTCGACGACGGGCAGGCGCACCCCGTATTCGGCCGCCATGTCGGCGCAGATGCCCAGGTCTTTCTGATGCAGACCGACCTTGAAGCCCAGCGGGTATTCGCCGCGCACCATGGTAGGGCCGCGATGGCTCAGGAACCAGTTGCCCGCCGCGCCGCCCGACAATGCCGTGATCAGGCTGTCCATCGGCAATCCACTGGCCTGGGCGAACGCCAGCGCTTCGGTCACGGCCTGGTTGATGCCGGCGACCATGATCTGGTTGGTGGCCTTGGTGGCCTGGCCGGCTCCCACCGGTCCCATGTGGACGATGGTGCGGCCCATGGCCTCCAGCGCCGGGCGGGCCCGGGCCAGGTCTGCGGGATCGCCACCGACCATGATCGAGAGACTGCCTGCCCGTGCCCCCTCGGTGCCGCCGCTGACCGGGCAATCGAGAAAACCGGCACCCGCATCATGCAACCGGTCATAAGCCTCGCGGGCGGTGGTCGCGCTGACCGTCGAGCAATCCACGACCACGGCGCCCGCGGCCAGATGGGGGGCGACGGCATCGACCATCTCCAGCACGTCCTCGTCCCGGGAGACACAGAGCACGACCACATCGGAGGCGGCGGCGAGTTCAGCCGGTTCACGGGCGTGGGTGCAGCCAAGCTCCGCTGCCAGTCCGGCGGCCGCAGCGGCAGTCCGGTTCCAGATCGAGCCGAGCAGGCCGGCTTTGTGGAGATTGATAGCCATGGGCCTGCCCATGGCGCCGAGACCGATAAAGCCGGCTCTCATGATCCCTTGCTGCCCTCGGCTGTCCTCAGAGTGACGCCAGCGTGTCCTGCCGGCCGCGACCGTCGGGGCCGCGGGGGAGGTGGTTGCTCACCGATGAGGCGGACTCCCTGGCTAGGGGACCGCAGTATAGCGCAGGGTCGGGTACGGTCGCCGGGATCCGGGCGTCAGTCACACCAGGCAGTCACGTCGTCCATTGCGCTGGCTCTGGCCTGGTCGATCTCGTCGTCAGTGAGGTATCTGCGCCCGCCGTCAGGCAGATTTTCGTACAGACGTGGCGCGGTTGTGTAGGTGTCCAGGCGCTTGCGCGCCGCCGCACACCCGATCTCTCGCTGGCGTGCCGCTTCCTGACGCTTCTGTGCAGTCTCTTCAGCCTGCTCGGCGTCCATCCCGGCCTGTTCCTCGGCCCGCGCCAACTGGGTGGTGGCCTGCTGCTGGCGAGCCGCTACCTGGCCTGGCGATGTCGACTGGTAGGTCAGGCCCGTCGGCTGGGCATCGGGGTCCAGGGGGACGTCGCTGTAAATCACCTTGCCGTCCTGATCTACCCACCGGTAGACCTCTTTCTGGGCGTGCGCAAGCCCGCCAGCCAGAATCAGCGTGCAGCTCAAAATCAGTGTCGCCAGATGTTTCATCCGCCCGTTACTCCCATCCCGCGTCGAGTCTACAGCGCCTTCGAGCCGGTCTCTCCCGTCCGGATCCGGACCGTGTGCTCCAGGCTGTAGACGAAGATCTTCCCGTCCCCGATCTTGCCGGTACGGGCGACGTTGGTGATCGATTCCATGACCCGCTCGACCATTTCATCGTCTACGGCCAGTTCCAGCTTGACCTTCGGCAGGAAATCCACCACGTATTCCGCGCCCCTGTATAGCTCAGTGTGCCCTTTTTGGCGGCCAAAACCTTTGACCTCCGTCACAGTCACGCCCTGAACTCCCAGATCAGCCAGGGCCTCCCGCACGTCGTCCAGCTTGAAGGGTTTGATGATCGCGCAGATCATTTTCATAGATGTTCTCCCGGGTCACTCGGGCCGAGTCTACCACCGGGAATCGGGCGGCGGGCAAGCAAAAAAAGGGCGGGAGTTGCCTCCCGCCCCGAAGGGGATCTCGCCCCCGATCTCGTCAGACTTCGGCTTTGGTGAACTCCGGATAGGCCTCCATGCCGCATTCAGCCAGGTCCACGCCCTCGTACTCTTCCTCTTCGGTGACCCGGATGCCCATGATCGCCTTGAGGGCGAACCAGACGATGCCAGAGGCGACGAATACCCAGACGAAGATGGTCGCTGCACCCAGCAACTGACCGACGAACGACGCACCACCATCTTCGGTGAGCGGATTGGTCACCGGCACCAGCAGCAGGCCCAGCAGGCCGACCACGCCATGGACCGAGATTGCGCCGACCGGGTCGTCGATCTTCAGCTTGTCCAGGGTGACGATGGCGAACACGACCAGCGCGCCGCCCAGGCCCCCGAACAGGGTCGCCTGCAGGGGCGTCGGCGTGGACGGCTCTGCGGTGATGGCCACCAGGCCAGCGAGGGCGCCGTTCAGGGCCATTGTGAGATCCGCCTTGCCGAACATGATCTTCGCAACGATCAGGGCCGCGATCAGGCCTCCGGCAGCGGCCGCGTTCGTGTTCATGAACACCACCGCGACGGCGTTCGCGCTCTCAACCGATGCGGTAGCGAGGACGGAACCACCGTTGAATCCGAACCAGCCCAGCCACAGGATGAAGGTGCCCAGCGTCGCCAGAGGCAGGTTGGCGCCCGGGATGGCGTGGACCTGGCCCTTGGGCCCGTATTTGCCTTTCCGCGGCCCGAGCA
>CBDTYJ010000158.1:0-6327 GCA_965364575.1 uncultured Gammaproteobacteria bacterium | reverse complement strand
GTATACACGTACTCCTCCGGCTGAACGTGGATGAACTCCAGCAACTTCACCCGGGTGGCGGCGGTGTCGTACTGCCGGGGCCGGTCGACCAGGGCGCTGTCGAAGCGGAACAGGAGCAGGGCGACAACCGTGGCGATGAGCACGCAGACGGACATCTTGAGGAACCCGCCGAGAGCGGATTCCGCCCGGTGCAGAAAGGACAGCTCGTGGTCACTGGGGAGGTCGTTTGCGACGTGGTGCGATGCCGTCATGGCCGATTCCGGATACCGCGCGGTATCCTCTCCTCTTTAGCAGACACTAATGTATATATAGCAGTCGACCCGGCCGTTTTCAGGAATTTCCCGCTCCCTCACAAGTAACTGAAAATATTGATAAATATACCCATATTGCCGATTGATGCCCGACTCGCTTTGCTGCGGTTGCAGCACGACGCCCGGGCTTGGGTTAGGATGCCTGTCGGATTACGCAGGGATCTCCCGACGGAGGCGGAATAAGCATGCACGGCAGCGCTGACGCTCGCCCGAATACTGCGCCCGGAGCCGGACGCCCCGGCCTCGCTTATCGGGCGCAGCGGCTATACGTGGGCGTGATGATGTGGCTGGTGGGCCGGCTCCTCCAGGCCAGCTCGGCGGTGGATCCGGTCGTGAGGCGTGAAGTTTCCCAGCTGCCGCCGGGTTTCACTTTCGCCATGCGGGTGCGTCCCGGGCGCCCCGGTTTCGCCATGGGCGAGAAGGATGGGCAGCTCAGACTGCAATCTCTCGACACGACCGAACCCCTGCATCTGAGTTTCGATTTCAAACACTTCACCCACGCATTCCTGGTCCTCGGGTTTATCGAGGGAACCGCGACCTCCTTCGCCCGGGACCGGATGTCGGTGGACGGCAATCTGGGAGCCGGCATGAAGATCGTGCGTTGTCTTAACCGCATGGAGGCGGTGGTGCTCCCGAAGTTCATCGCTCGCCGCGCCATCAAGGCCTATCCAAAGATCGGGTTCGGCGAAAAGCTGATGGCGGCGTCGCGGATCTATCTGCGGCTGCTGATCCAGCTGGTCGGAGGGAAATAAGCCATGAGTCAGGAATTCTTCGAATTCTTTTGTCCGGTCAAGATCGCTGCCGGCTACAAGGCGCTCGAACACATCCCGTTCGAGCTGGAAGTGCGGGGCGCGTCACGCCCCCTCCTGCTCAGCGACGCGGGGGTGGTGGGTGCCGGACTCGTCGACATCGTCGGAGGGGCGATGCGCGCCGGCGGCGTGACCCTCGGGCCTCTTTTCGATCAGGTGCCGCCGGATTCTTCCATGGCCGCGGTCAGGGCTGCGGTAGCGCTCTACCGGGAGCAGGACTGCGATGCGATCGTTGCCATCGGCGGCGGCTCGGTCATGGACACCGCCAAGGCCGTCAACATCCTCGCCACCGAGGGGGGCGAGGATCTGCGGCGATTTGCCGGCGCCAATAACCTGAACCGGCCGCTGAAGCCGTTCGTTGCCATCCCGACCACCGCCGGGACCGGTTCCGAGGTCACCGCCGTCAGCATCATCAAGGACGAGGAATCCGGCACCAAGATGCCCTTTCTGTCCCAGTTCCTGCTGCCGGACGTAGCGGTGATCGATCCGCGGACTACGCTCAAGCTGCCGGCCATGATCACCGCCGCCACCGCGTTCGATGCTCTGACCCATGCCAGCGAGGCATTCACCTGCCTGGCGAAGAATCCGCTGAGTGACGCCTATGCCTCTGCCGCGATCACCCGCATCGCCCGCTCGCTGGTTCCGGTGCTCGATCGGCCCGAGGATGCCGCCGGCCGGCTCGAGCTGGCGCTGGCCGCCGCCATGGCGGGCATCGCCTTCAACAATTCCATGGTCGGACTGGTGCATGCGCTGGGTCACAGCGTGGGCGCCGTCGCCGGCGTCCATCATGGCATGTGCATGGGCATCTTCCTGCCCCATGTGCTGCGCTACAACCTGGAAGCCAGGCGGGAGGAGATCGGCGAGATGCTGCTGTATCTCGCTGGGCCGGAAACCTATGCGGGGACGCCGGCCGCGGGGCGGGCGGATGCGGCCATCGCCCGGATCATCGACCTCCGGGACCAGGCTCACAACCGGTGCGGTCTGCCCCGGACGCTGGCGGAGACCGGCAAGGTCAAGCAGGAGGATCTCGAGCGGATCGCGTCCATGTCCCTGGACGACGGCTCCATGATCTTCAACCCGGTAGAGGTGACCCACGAAGACGCCCTGGCCGTCCTGAAGCGGGCCTGGGCCTGAGGCCCGGGCGGGTCGGTCGCCGGGGCAGACCGCCGGGGTCAGGGGCTCACGCTGCCCGGCTCGCGCGACCGTCCAGGGAAGCGGCATCTGCGCCTTCGAGAAAGGCGTGGATCTCGGCGATGGTTGCAAGGGCGATCGACGCCGGAGAATCGCCGCCGATATCCAGGCCCACCGGTCCGCGGATACGGCCGTCCAGTGCCGCGCGTTGCTCCTCTGTCAGTTCCTCCAGCAGGGCGTTACGCCGGGCGGTCGGTCCGAGCAGACCCACGTAAGCCGATGGCGAGCCGGCCAGGGATTTGAGGAAACCGGTGTCGGCGACGAAATTGTGGCTCATCACCAGGGACGCGGAGACGGTCGCCAGCTCGACGGACGAGGCCAGTTCCTCAGGCTGGCAGCCCACTTGCCGGACCTCGTCCGGAAAGAATCCCCGGCCCGGGTTGTGCTCCCGATGATCGGCTACCGTCACCCGCCAGTGCAGCGCGGCGGCGGCCCGGGCCATGGGCACGGCGTCCGGCCCGGCGCCGATAATCAGTAGATGGGGCTGGCGCGGGATGGTGTCCACAAACAGCCGTCCCGCCTGACCGGCGTCGAAGCCTTCGGGATGGCCACCCTCCAGCAGCCGACGGCAGGCCTCTTCCAGACCCTGCACTTCGCCGGGCGCCAGTCCCAGGGCATGACTCCCTTCGGCATCCAGGGCCAGTGAGCGTCCACGCAGTTCGCCGTCGATCCCGGTGGCGATCACGGCGGGGCGGAAACCCTCCACGGCCTCGCACAGGAAGGCCAGCGGCTGGTAGTCCTGCTCCTTGTACAGTGGCTGAAGCAGAAGCCGGACCAGGCCATTGCAGCCCAGTCCCAGGCCCCAGATCAGATCGTCGTCCCCGCGCATGTCGTACTCGACGATGCTCGCCTGACCGTCCGCGAGCACGCCTTTGGCACGCTCCACCAGATCGCCCTCGAAACAGCCGCCACCCAGGACGCCGTGATAGTTGCCCTCACCGTCGATGATCATCCGGGCCCCGGCCTTGCGATAGGTCGAGCCGGCGGTCTCAACTATCGTACAGAGCACCGCCGGCGCGCCGGTCTTGCGCAAGCGGTGGAATGCGGGCATCAATCCGGGGATGTCTTTACTCATATCGGGCTCTCTCCTTTCCACCTGCCCGGGCCCGAGCCACCGGCAGGTGCTCAATTATCTGCACTGAAATATAGACGATCCTCTGAACAGGCCGGCGCCCCAAGATGGTCATCAGTCGGCGCGATCGGATCGGCAGGTCCGCTCGTGGGTTTTTCGCCGGAGCCGCGCGTACCTCGCGGCGACGGTCATCATATCAGGGCAGAAAAAAAGGGCGCCCCGAAGGGCGCCCCGATTTACGTCCGGATATTTGTTCTGTCAGTGTCCGGCCGATGCTCCCATAGCGCCGCGCGGGACGCGGATATCCTCCACCAGATGCTGGATGTGCTCCGGCGGCGCCTGCGTCGCCCGGGACACCACGTAGGCAGTGATGAAGTTCACCGCCGCACCGACCGCACCGAAAGCCTCCGGTGAGATCCCGAACAGCCAGTTATCGGCATTATTCGGCGCCATATTGGTCTCCGGGATGAAGAACCAGCCCTTGAACCAGAAGATGTAGAGCAGGGTGACGCTGAGTCCGGCCAGCATACCGGCGATGGCGCCGCTGCTGTTGGCCCGCTTGTCGAAGATTCCCATCATCAGCACCGGGAAGATCGACGAGGCTGCGAGGCCGAAGGCCAGGGCCACCACCTGCGCCGCGAATCCTGGAGGATTCAGGCCGAAGTAGGCGGCCACACCGATGGCGAAGGCCATCGCGATGCGGCTGGCCAGCAGCTCCTGCTTCTCGCCGATATCCGGCTTGAACACGCCCTTGAGCAGGTCATGGGAGATCGCCGAGGCGATCGCCAGCAACAGCCCGGCCGCGGTGGACAACGCCGCCGCGATACCGCCTGCTGCCACCAGGGCGATGACCCAGTTGGGCAGATTGGCGATCTCGGGGTTGGCCAGCACCATGATGTCGCGGTCGACCTTGGTCATCTCGTTGCCGGCCCAGCCGAAGCTGGTTGCCTTGTCGCCGAGCCCCTTCTCGTCGTAGTACTGGATACGGCCGTCGCCGTTCTTGTCCTCCCAGGACAGCAGGCCGGTCGTGGCCCAGCGGTCCATCCACTCCGGCGTCTCCGACAGCAGGAGGTTGCCCGCCGGGGCACCCACGGGTCCGGTCTGGATCGTGTTGGTCAGATTCAGCCGTGCCATGGCGCCGACAGCCGGGGCTGTGGTGTACAGGATGGCGATGAATACCAGCGCCCAGCCCGCCGAGTAACGGGCATCCTTGACCTTCGGCACCGTGAAGAACCGGATGATCACGTGCGGCAGACCCGCCGTCCCGATCATCAGCGAGAAGGTATACAGAAACATGTTCAACATGTTCCCGTTGGATGCCGTGGTGTATTCCCTGAACCCGAGATCGGTCACGATCAGATCCAGCTTGTCCAGCAGGTAGGTACCCGAGCCATCGGCGAGGGTGCTGCCCAGCGCGAGCTGCGGGATCGGGTTGCCGGTGAGGTTGAGTGAAATGAAGATGGCCGGGATCGTGTAGGCGAAGATCAGCACGCAGTACTGTGCAATCTGGGTGTAGGTGATGCCCTTCATGCCGCCCAACACGGCGTAGATAAAGACGATTCCCATGCCCGTGAACAGCCCGGTGGCGAAGTCCACTTCCATGAAACGGGAGAAGGCCACGCCGATGCCGCGCATCTGTCCGATCACGTAGGTGACGGAGGCGACGATCAGACAGATCACCGCCACGATGCGAGCGGTCTGCGAGTAGTATCGATCGCCGACGAACTCCGGCACCGTGTATTTACCGAACTTACGGAGGTAGGGTGCCAGCAGCATCGCCAGCAGCACGTAACCGCCGGTCCAGCCCATCAAAAAGACGGAGCCGCCGTAACCGAGGAAGGCGATCAGCCCGGCCATCGAGATAAACGACGCCGCGGACATCCAGTCCGCCGCCGTCGCCATGCCGTTGGCGACCGGGTGCACGCCCTTGCCGGCCACATAGAAGTCACCGGTGGATCTGGCGCGAGCCCAGATGGCGATGCCGATATAGAGGGCGAAGGTCAGCCCCACGACAATAAATGTCAGTGTCTTGAGTTCCATGGCTGTCTCCTAGTCCTCGTGGACGTCGAATTCTTTGTCGAGCGCATTCATCTTCGCTGCATAGATGAAGATGAGGGCGACGAAGACATACATGGACCCCTGCTGGGCGAACCAGAATCCGAGCTTGTACCCGCCCACAGAGATGGCATTGAGCGGCGCCACCAGCACGATGCCGAACAGGTAAGACACGACGAACCAGATCGACAGCAGAATCACCATCAAGCGCAGGTTTCTTTTCCAGTATTCGGCCATCCGGCCGCTTTGAGGCGTTGTCATGACCCCTCCCCGTAATGTCGATATTATTGTGAACCTGACGGAATCTAGCAGAGGCAGAGAGTCAATAAATCAAGACTTTAGTCGAACAAGCTGCTGATCCGTTTTGTTTTATTGCGAACAAAAGAGTGGCCGGCGCGCGGGATTCCCGATGCTGCGCTGCACATCGCGGTCGGCTTCTATTGCGTCCGCGATGCAGTCCGGAGACGCCGCGATTTGCATAGACGGTCGCTGGCTGTAGCATGACGAACGCGCCCGGCTGGCACGGCTGTCCATGAAGAGAGCCGGTCAAAGATACGAAGTCCACGATGCCGGGTGGGGGACCGCGGATGCTGCAGACCTGGGTGCCACCTGTCGTAGCGCTCGCCTATGCGGGCCTGCTGTTCGGTATCGCCTATATCGGCGACAAGCGCCCCGTGTCCTCCCGTTTTCTGCCCGGGCCGCTGATCTACAGTCTGGCCCTCGGAGTCTACTGCAGCTCATGGACCTTCTTCGGGGCGGTCGGCCGCGCCGCATCCAACGGCTGGGAGTTCCTCGCCATCTACCTGGGCCCGGCGCTGGTGTTCGCGCTCCTCTACCGGATCCCGGAGCGCATCGTCCGCATCAGCAAGCGCCAGCGTCTGACGTCTAT
>CBDTYJ010000157.1:0-6481 GCA_965364575.1 uncultured Gammaproteobacteria bacterium | reverse complement strand
AGACCGATCTGGCGGCGGCCCTGCATCAGGCCCTGCCGCTGGAGGTCGTGAGCGTGGACTCGGCCATGGTCTACCGGGGCATGGATATCGGGACCGCCAAGCCCGACGCGGCATTCCTGCGGCGTTGTCCTCACCGGCTGATCGACATCTGTGACCCGGCCGACCCTTATTCGACCGGCCGATTCGTCGCCGACGCCCGCCGCGAGATAAAGGAGATCCATGCCGCCGGCCGCATACCTCTGCTGGTGGGCGGCACCATGCTCTATTTCCGCGCCCTGCAGCAGGGTCTGGCGGATCTTCCCGAAGCCGATCCGTCCCTGCGGCAAGAGATCGACGCCGAGGCGGCCCGGATCGGCTGGCCGGCGATGCACGAGCAGCTGCGCCGGGTGGACCCGGACGCGGCGGCCCGGATCCGGCCTCAGGACAGCCAGCGGATCCAGCGGGCCCTCGAGGTATTCAGACTCTCCGGCGAACCGCTCAGCCGGCTTCAGGCCGTCGCCACGGCGGCCGCCCCTCCCTGGCGTTATGTCAAGCTGGCTCTGTGGCCGCGGGACCGGGCCGGGCTCGCGGCCCGAATCGCCAGGCGTTTCGGCAAGATGCTGGAAGCCGGCTTCGTGGCCGAGGTTGAAAAACTCCTTGGGCGTCCCGATATCCATCGCGGGCTGCCGTCGATGCGAGCGGTCGGTTACCGGCAAATTCTCGGTTATCTGGAGGGCGTCTACGGGCTTGCCGAGGCGGAGCGCCGGGCCATCGTCGCAACGCGCCAACTGGCCAAGCGCCAACTGACCTGGCTGCGAGCTGAAGAGGGACTCTGTGTGCTGGAGACAGGGGCGGATCCGGAGACAAGGGCCGTGGTCGAGATCCGGTCAAAAATTGCTCAGCCCGTCTGACGCCTATGTTAGAATTGATGGAATATCGGATGCGAAGCTCGCAAGGGACGGCTCTCCGTTCCCGATCGCGGCAACCAGAAATAACACGAAAATTCTTGCCGGAATCTCAGGAGAGGCAAATGGGCAGAGGGCAGACCTTGCAGGATCCGTTCCTGAATGCGTTACGTCGGGAGAAGGTCCCGGTATCCATCTATCTGGTGAATGGCATCAAGCTCCAGGGTCAAATCGAATCCTTCGATCAATTTGTCGTGTTGCTGAAGAACAGCGTCAGCCAGATGGTCTACAAGCACGCCATCTCTACGGTCGTACCCGCCCGCAACGTGCGCATCCCGCCTGCGGAAGAGGCGGGCGACAGCGAATAAGAGCGCCGCGGCAGCGGGAGGATATTTGTTCGACAGGCCCAAGCTAGGCGAGCGCGCTATCCTCGTCCAGATCGGCATAGGAAGCCGATTACCTCAGGAGCAACTGGCGGAATTCCAGGACCTCGCGATCTCTGCGGGCGCCCAGGTTTGCGCCACGGTGACCGGCACGCGCAAGACACCGGACGCCCGATACTTTATCGGCAGCGGTAAGGTGGACGCCCTGCGCCAGCAGGTCGAATCCGAACGTGCGGAGCTGGTGCTGTTCAACCATGAGCTCTCGCCCAGTCAGGAGCGAAACCTTGAAGCCGCGCTGCGCTGCCGGGTACTCGATCGCGCCGGCCTGATTCTCGACATCTTCGCCCAGCGGGCCCGGAGCTTCGAAGGCAAGCTGCAGGTGGAACTGGCACAGCTCGAACACCTGTCCACCCGTCTGGTCCGGGGCTGGACCCATCTGGAGCGGCAGAAAGGCGGCATCGGTTTGCGTGGACCTGGCGAGACCCAGCTGGAGACCGATCGGCGCCTGCTCGGCCAGCGGATCCGCCAGCTCAATCGCCGGCTGCAGCGGGTCGACCAGCAGCGGGAGCAGGGGCGGCGCACGCGCCGGCGGGCGGAAGTGCCGACCGTCTCCCTGGTCGGATACACCAATGCGGGCAAGTCGACCCTGTTCAATCGACTCACGGATGCGGGGGTATTCACTGCGGACCAGCTGTTCGCGACCCTCGATCCGACCCTGCGCCGGCTCGATCTCGGTGAAGGGCGCAGCGTGGTGCTGGCGGACACGGTAGGCTTTGTCCGCGACCTGCCGCACGAACTGGTGGCGGCGTTCCGTTCCACCCTCCAGGAGACCCGGGACGCGGCGCTGTTGCTGCACGTGGTCGATGCCGCGGACCCCCACCGCCGGGAGCGCATCGGGCAGGTCAACGAGGTCCTGGACGAGATCGGCGCGCTCGACGTGCGCCAGATCCAGGTCTTCAACAAGATCGACCTGCTGGACGAGGCGCCGCGGGTGATGCGGGACGAGACGGGGAACGTCAGCCGCGTATGGTTGTCTTCTCATTCCGGAGCGGGGATGGATCTCCTGATCGACGCCATCCGCGGCGTATTCGACGCCGACCAGGCGCGGGGCCGCATCCACATGGAAGCAGCCGAGGCCAGGATCCGTGCGAGGCTGTACGATCTGGACGCGGTGCTGGAGGATTCCGAAGCGGGCGACGGCGGCTGGGATCTGGTGATCTCGCTGCCGGAGAAGGATTTCCGCTCCATCTGTCGCCGCGAAGGGCTCGCGCCGGAACGGCTCATACGCCGTCCTTGTGCGGCTTCCGACACCTTTCTACAATCGCGCACCGTGGCTTGAGCCGCGGGCAAAGGACGAAACAGCAAAACATGGCTTGGAACGAGAAGAACGGGGGCAACCCCTGGAACGATGGCGGCCAGCAAGGTCCCCCGGACCTGGACAAGGTGGTGCGCGACCTGCAGCGGAAGCTTGGCGGCATCTTCGGCGGCCGGGGCGGCTCCTCCGGCGGCAGCGGCGGCAAGGCCGGTGGCGCCGGGATCGGCGTGATCATCGCCATCGTCGTGGTGTTGTGGAGTCTGTCGGGCATCTACAAAGTCGACGACGCCGAGCGCGGTGTGGTCACGCAATTCGGCCGCTATCACTCCACCACGCCGCCGGGCCTGCACTGGCACATCCCGTTCCCGATCCAGAAAGTCGATACGGTCAACGTCGCCATCGTCGACAGTTACAAGCATCAGACGCGGATGCTGACCGCTGACGAGAACCTCGTGCTGGTGGACACGGTGGTGCAGTTCCGGCGGGCTGATCCGATCGCGTTCCTGTTCAACATCCGCGATCCGGAGTCGACCCTGGCGGAAGTCAGCGAGAGCGCCATCCGCGAGATCGTCGGCAGCGCGACGCTGGACTTCGTCGTCACCGAGGGCCGCGAGCAGATCGCGGACCGCACCAAACAGCTGATCCAGCAGACCCTGGACGACTACGGGTCCGGTCTGGTGGTGACCTCGGTCAATCTGCAGGACGCCAACTTCCCGCCCCAGGTCCAGGCATCGGTGGAAGACGCCATCAAGGCCCGCGAGGATCGTGAACGACTGGCTCTGGAAGCGCAGTCCTATGCCAACGACATCGTGCCGCGGGCCCGCGGTAACGCCGCCCGCCAGGTGCTGGACGCCGAGGCCTACAGCGCCCGGGTCGTCGCCGATGCTCGCGGTGAGGCGGCCCGGTTCGAGGCGCTGCTGACCGAATACGCGAAGGCGCCCGAAGTCACCCGCGAACGGCTCTACATCGAGACCGTCGAGTCGGTCTACGGAGTCACCAACAAGGTGCTGCTGGATGCGGAGGGCAGCGGCAATCTGCTGTATCTGCCCATGGACGAGCTGATGCGGCGTCAGAACAAGGTCATGATCCGCGAGCCCTCGCCGGTCGATACCGGTCCTGGCTCCGGCGGAGGCGGCAGCGACGTGCCGCGAAGCCGCACCGGCGAAGACCTGCGCTCGAGGGGGGATCGCCGATGAACAACAAGGGAAACCTGGTGCTGCTGCTGGTCGTCGCCGCCGTCGGTGTCCTGCTGCTGTCACTGTTTATGGTCGACGAGCGTGAGCACGCCATCAAGCTGCAGTTCGGCGAGATCATCCGCACCGACTACGAGCCGGGTCTGCACATGAAGATCCCGTTCGTCAACAACGTGCTGAAATACGATGACCGCATCCTGACGCGGAATAATCCGAACGAGAAATTCCTGACTCTCGAGAAGAAGAACCTCGAGGTCGATTTCTACGTCAAGTGGCGGATCACCGACCCCGGTCAGTACTATCGTTCCGTCGCCGGCGACGAACTCATCGCTACCAACCGCCTGATCGAAATCATCAAGGACGGTATCCGCGCGGAGTTCGCAAAGCGTACGGTGCAGGAAGTGGTGACCGCGGATCGCCGCGAGATCATGGATGACATGATGGAGAAGGCCAGCCAGACCGCGTCAGAACTCGGTATCCAGGTGGTCGACGTTCGCGTCAAGCGGCTTGATCTCCCGGATGAGGTCAGCGATTCGGTCTTCAATCGCATGCGTCAGGAGCGAGCCCGTACCGCTGCGCAGCTTCGCGCCGAGGGTGCCGAGGAAGCCGAGCGGATCCGGTCCGAGGCGGACAAGGAGCGCACCGTGATCCTGGCCGAGGCCTACCGGGAATCCGAGGAGATACGCGGTCTGGGCGACGCCGAATCCGCAGCCATCTACGCTGCGGCGTTCGAACGGGATCCGGAGTTCTACGCGTTCTACCGGAGTATGGAGGCTTACCGTCGGTCGCTGGGCAGCGAGGGCGATGTTTTCGTGCTGTCGCCGGAGAGCGATTACTTCCGCTATCTCAATGACCCGCGAGGCGGGGCGACGCCCTGATGGATCGTATCGTTCACGGCCGGACCTGAGCGGCGCGGATGGATTGGAGCGATCTGCTTGCAGCCCTGGCCCTGGTCATGGTGCTGGAAGGCATCATGCCTTTCGCCAGCCCCGGCAGCACACGGCGCACGCTCGCACTGCTGGCGCAGCTGGAGGACCGGGCGATCCGCAGCGTCGGCGGCGCCAGCATGATCGCCGGGCTCGTGTTGT
The DNA here is from genome assembly GCA_965364575.1 of uncultured Gammaproteobacteria bacterium. Classification (GTDB taxonomy): domain Bacteria; phylum Pseudomonadota; class Gammaproteobacteria; order Steroidobacterales; family XN24; genus CAMYOC01. The sequence continues at coordinate 1,618 of CBDTYJ010000157.1, read as the reverse complement.
TGTATTTCGTCAGGGGCTGATCCACCCCTCGCAGACCAGCGATCCCGGGATGTCGTCATGTCCAAAAACGTCGTTGTCATAGGTACGCAGTGGGGAGACGAGGGCAAGGGTAAGGTCGTCGACCTGCTCACCGAGCGAGCCTCGGCAGTGGTCCGCTTCCAGGGTGGCCACAACGCCGGTCACACCCTCGTCATCGGCGGCGAGAAGACCGTGCTGCATCTGATCCCCTCGGGCATCCTGAGGGATGGCGTCGAATGTCTCATCGGCAACGGCGTGGTCATCGCTCTGGATGCGCTGCTCGAAGAGATCGATATGCTGGAGGCGCGCGGCGTACCGGTCATGGAGCGACTGCGGATCAGTCCGGCATGTCCGCTGATCCTGCCCTCCCACGTGGCCCTGGACAAAGCCCGGGAGCAGGCCAAAGGGGCTCAGGCCATCGGCACCACCGGCCGCGGCATCGGCCCCGCCTACGAGGACAAGGTGGCGCGTCGGGCCTTGCGCATCTCCGATCTGTTCCACCGCGAGCGGTTCGCAGCCAAGCTCGGCGAGGTGCTCGACTTCCACAACTTCGTCCTGCAGCACTATTTCCGTGCCGAGCCGGTGGCGTTCCAGCGCGTGCTGGAGGACTCCCTGGCCATGGCGGAGCGGGTCCGGCCGCTGGTGGCGGACATCGCCCAAAGCCTGGACCAGCATCGGCGGGCGGGCCACAACGTGCTGTTCGAGGGCGCCCAGGGTGCGTTGCTGGATATTGACCACGGCACCTATCCCTTCGTCACGTCTTCGAACACCACCGCCGGCGGTGCCGCCACCGGCAGCGGTCTCGGGCCCTGCTACATCGATTACGTGGTCGGGATCGTCAAGGCCTACACCACCCGGGTCGGCGCCGGCCCGTTCCCCACCGAGCTGTTCGACGAGATGGGTGAGCATCTGGCCCGCGTCGGCCACGAGTTCGGCGCCACCACCGGCCGCCCGCGCCGCTGCGGATGGTTCGACGCTGTCGCCTTACGTCGCTCGATCCGCCTCAACAGCGTCTCCGGGCTGTGCGTGACCAAGCTGGATGTGCTCGACGGTCTCGACACCATCCGCATCTGCGTCGGCTACCGTACCGGCGACGAGGTGCGGGATCTGCCGCCGATGGCGGCGGAGAGCTACGCGGATTGCGAGCCTGTCTACGAGGACATGCCGGGCTGGAAGACGTCGACCGTCGGCATCACCCGCCATGGAGAACTGCCGGAGAACGCGCGCGCCTACCTGCGCCGCATCGAGGAGATCGTGGAGACGCCCGTCGACATGATCTCCACCGGCCCCGATCGCTCAGAGACCATCGTCGTCCGCGACCCGTTCGGCTGAATCGTAGCCAAGACGCCGGACCATGGGTGCCAGGCTTTCGATCGCCTCTGACATGGGCTCCGCATAGCGCCGCCAGCGCCCGATAGCGCGACGGTAGATCGGCTCGCTCACCTGGGCGGAACTCGGGGTCGAGATACGGCTGCCGGCCAGCTCGCTGCGGTAATCCAGCACCGCGTCATCCCAGGGCAGCCCGAGGAAATCCAGCGTGCCACTCACGATCGCGGCCGGGTCCGCCACCAGTTCTTCATAGCGCACCCGATGGACATGC
>CBDTYJ010000156.1:0-6489 GCA_965364575.1 uncultured Gammaproteobacteria bacterium | reverse complement strand
GTCTGAAGCCTCTGCTCGATCGACTCAGGCTGCGCCATCGGCTCGACCCGTTGAGCGCCCGGGAAACGCACGACTATCTCCATTTCCGGCTGGCGGCGGCCGGCTGCGGACGACCTTCGGCGCTGATGCCGCCGGCGGTGGGCATGGCGATCTACGCGGCCACCGGCGGTGTGCCCGCGCGGATCAACCAGCTCGCCAATGCGGTCCTGGAGAACGTGGAAAAAGACCATGCACCGTCTCCATCGGTCGACGACGTGCGGGTCTGCGCCGCCCGGCTCGGCCTGTCAGGGGGCGAGGCCCTGGGCTACAATTGCCGGCTCGAGATTTCCCGGGACAATGCCACGTTCCTGGAGGTCCCGCTGGGCCGGGACAAGATGCTGATCGGCCGCCACTCCTTCAACGACATCTGTCTCCGTGACGCGTCCGTCAGCCGCCACCATGCGCTGATCGTTCCCGACGGTTCCGCGTGGGTAGTGGTCGATCTGGGGAGCACCAACGGCACCACGGTGAACGGCCAGACGGTGCGCCAGCGCACCCTGGCAGACCGGGATGAAATCAAGGTCGGCCGCTTCCTGGTCGTGTTCCGGGGCGGCCCGCCCGGGGTTCCCGCTCAGCCGCCGGAGGACAGCGACTTCCGCACCACGGTCGTATTCGGCAAGGACAGTCCGGAGGTCAGCTGACACCCTCCACCAGGAAGGATCGCAGCTGTTCGGCGAGACGTTTGCAGGCCTTGCCCTGGGTCGGGGCGATCATCGGCACCGGCACGATCAGTGCCGGTACCACCGACATGCCGTTGACGTCGGCTTTGACTTCGCCCACCGATTGGCTGTTCTTCAGATCCCAGATGGCGGCTTCGTAGGCAGAGTCTTTTTCCCACCACATCAGACCGACGCAGCCCGCACCGCCGGGGCCGGCCGCGCAGCTGATACCGCCCCCGCCATCGCGGGCCTCGGTGGAGCCCTGGATCCAAATCAGGTAGCGGACATTCTCCTTGCGCAGCTTGGTCGCCAGCGCGTCTTCGCCCAGCAGGGTTCCGAGATCTGACGCGGCACGCGGCGCGGTACGCGGCTCGAACCAGGGGTAGAAGCTGTCGCGGAACGCTTCGTCGCCGATGACGCGCAATGCAGGCTTTCCGAGGGTCAGGGACCTGTCCACGCAATCGATGAATTTCGTCTCGGTCTCGTTGCCGTTGTGCAGGCTCCTGGCCAGCACCACGACCGCTTCGCCATCCTGGATCCCGGTGACCGCGCTGCGGCTCTGTTCCACTCGGGCATTCATGCAGCCAGAGGAGAGCAGCGCGCCCAGCAGGACCGCGCACGCCCTCATCGATGACGTCCTCATCGGGCGCGCATCGCGCCCCCGCGTCGGCTCGGCCTCGATCGATTCAGCCATCCTTCCTCGCGCAGCCACTCACGTATCCTCGGTTCGTCCTCGAAATAGATCGAGAGGTAGGCCCCGGCGTCGCGCATCGCCACGGTCGTCGTCCGTGCCAGCGCCTCGTCGGGTCCGAACATGTCCATCACGCCACTGGGGGTCTGGCCATATGCCCGCACCGGCCATGAGGCGATCTCCCGACCCTGATTATCGTACATCGTCATCCTGTACGTGATCCACACGGTGAAGTAGTCCGTGCTCAGGTTGACCCCCTCCAGCCCGCGCGGGGTGCCGTCAGGATTCACCGGGGGTTGCTGCGGTACCCGCAGTTCGAACGTTTCCACCGCCGGCACGATCACTGCATCGACATCGGCTACAGGAAACTTGAGCGGCGCGATCTCGGGGAGTTCGATGGTCTGGTCGAACATGCCCTGGAACACGCGCCTGAACATGCTCACATTGGCGGAGCCCATCATGATCACCCAGGACGGTTCGCCGGCCGCTTGCTCGCGATAGGCGTAGTTGCTGAATGACTCGTCGAAGTGGACCGCGACCCGCAGGGGTAGTTTGTCCACGACCGGGACCGGGAATTCGCTTTCCACCGCGGATGTCGTGCATCCGCTCGAGATAACGGCGAGCAGGCCGAGGATGAGATGCGGTCTCAAAGGAATTCCCTGCAGAGGATTGCGGGTCAGTTCAGTCACGGAATCGGGCAGTGCGCCAGTAGCTTATCCAAATCGAGCCGAATTTTGGACCGTTGACAGGCGAGGGAGTGCCGCAGGCGGGCGCCGCGCCGGCCTGCCGGCGATGACAGGCGTCGGATATCTCGCAGCGTACGACGCGTCTAATCCTGCCACCCGCAGGATCCGTCGCAATGATCTGGATCAAAGGTCCGGTCCGGGAGCATTGACCCAGGTCAAGCCCTGCGGGTCCGCTATTGATACGGATCAAGCGGCGCCCGTGATAAGCTGACACCGTTGCGGCGGCACTATCTCAGAGAGTTCCGAGGGGTTTGATGATGGACCAAAAACTCGAGCAGAAGCTGGAAGAAATCCGTGAGACCTTCGGATTTTTCGACAAGGACGGCAATGGCCTGATCGACTTCGACGAGTTCCTCGCGCTGCTGAACACGGTCAATCCCGACGCCTCGGTCAGCCAGGCGGCAGAGGGCTTCTCCATCACCGATACCAACAGCGATGGCTATGTCGACCTGGACGAATTCATCTCCTGGTGGCGCAAAGCCTGGTGGGAATACTGAATCCGCGGATCTCAGTCCTCGTCGCCCGCCTTGTACTGGGCAGCCATATCCTGCTGGATTTTCGGCGGCACCGCCTCATAGCGATTCAATGACATGGAGAACATGCCGGCACCGCCGGTCATGGACTTGAGCTGGTTCTGATACTCCTGCAGCTCCGCCAGCGGCGCTTCGCCGTGTATCACGACGCGGTCGCCGCCCAGGGTCGTATTGCCGAGGATTCGGCCTCGCCGGGAGGACAGGTCTCCGGTCACGTTTCCCACCGCGTCCGACGGGATGGTGACGTCGAGCTCGACGATGGGCTCCAGCAGGATCGGCCGCGCCTTGGACACGGCGTCCAGGAACGCCCTCTTGCCCGCCGTGACGAATGCCACTTCCTTAGAGTCCACCGGATGGTGTTTGCCGTCGTGGACGATGACGCGGATGTCCTCCATCGGATAGCCGGCGATGGCGCCCTGTTGCATGGCCTGGCGGACACCTTTCTCCACCGCCGGGATGAACTGCCCCGGTATCGCCCCTCCGACGACCTTGTTGACGAACTCGAATCCTTCTCCGCGCCCCAGCTTCTCCACCCGCAGGAACACTTCGCCGAACTGCCCGGCGCCGCCGGTCTGCTTCTTGTGCCTGTAATGGCCCTCTGCGACGCCGGTGATGGTCTCAGTGTAGGAGATGCTCGGGGGATGGGTTTTGACCTCGACGTTGTAGCGCTCCTTCATCCGCTGCAGGGTCATGCGCAGATGCAGATCACCCATCCCCAGGATGACCGTCTCGTTGGTACTCGCCCGGTGCTCGATCCTCAGGCCCGGATCCTCGGCGGCCAGCTTCTGCAGTGCGTCACCGAGTTTTTGCTCGTCGCCGCGCCTGGCCGGCTCGATCGCCAGCCCCATCATGGGAGGCGGGAAACCGGCCGGGCGATGATGGTAATTGTCCTCGTCGTGGGAATCGTGAAGTACGTCGTCATAGCTGATCTCGTCGACTTTGGTCACGGCGCAGATCGCTCCGGGGCCGGCTGACGGAATCTCGTTGACGTCCTTGCCCTGCATTTCGTAGAGATGGGCCACGCGGAACGGTTTGCGTGCGTCACCGATGAACAGCTGCGACCCTGTTTTGATGGTGCCCTGATGGACGCGGAAGATGCCCATCTTTCCGACATAGGGATCCACCATCACTTTGAACACGTGGGCCACCGCGTGCAGCGACGGGTCCGGTTTGACCTCCACCGGCGTCGCGTCATCGCCTTCGCCCTTGAAGAACGGCGGCGGATTGCCCTCGGCCGGGTTGGGCATCAGCTTGACGATGGCATCCAGCAGGGCGTCGAGACCGGCGCCAGTCTCCCCGGACACGAAGCAGACCGGCATCAGGTGCCCCTCGCGCAGCGCTTTCTCGAAGGCATCGTGGAGCTGGCCCGGCTGCAGTTCCTGGCCGGACTCCAGATACGCCTCCATCAGTTCCTCGTCCACCTCCACGACCTGGTCGATGATCTGTTCGTGGGCATCCTTGACCGAAGAGAAATCGGTGTCGCCCCCCTCTGGTGCGAAGAAGCAATCCTGGACTCGACTCCCGGACTCTGCCGGCAGATTCAGAGGCAGACAACGGCGGCCGAATACCTCTTGTATCTCGGCCAGCAGCGTGCCGAGTTTGGCCGGCTCCACGTCGATCTTGTTGATGATGATCATCCGGCACAGACGGCTGTTGCGCGCGGCCTGCATCAGGCGGCGGATGCCGGTCTCGATACCCGTCTGTGCGCTCAGTACCAGCGCCGCGGTCTCCACCGCTGGCAGCACGCTGATCGAACGGGCGATGAAATCGGGATATCCGGGTGTGTCGACGATGTTGATGCGGGTGCCGCCGGTGTCGAAGTGACAGATCGTGGTATCCAGCGAATGCTGAAGTTCCTTCTCCTGGGGATCGTAGTCGCACACCGTGGTGCCGCGATCCACCGAGCCGGGATTCTTGATGGCGCCGGCCTTCGCCAGCAATCGTTCGGCCAGGGTGGTCTTGCCGGTCCCGGCCGGGCCGACGAATGCGATGTTCCGGATGTTCGAGGTGTTGTTTTCGCTCACGTTTCGGGCCTTTTATTTCAGGTTAAAGGTGAAGCCCGCAGGGGGTCTGAAGATGGCTAAGGATAGCACCGCTGTGAAGTCAGATGTCTTGATCCGGGTCATCCGTATTCGATCCGCACCGTTGCGCCGGGACCCAGCTCCAGGACCTCATCCGCATGCGCCCCCCGGCAGGCGATCTCCAGCAGTCCGAAGGAATTGACCAGGCCCGCCGGCTGACCCGGGGGCGCCTCCTCGTAGGTGCCGACAAGGCCGAAGGATGCCGGGCCGGCGACGACCCGGATCGTGCGCCCGGCCGGAATCTGCCCGGCCGGGATATTGGTCATCAGGTTGCCGAAGTGATCCGCCAGCAGGATCTCTCCGTCCACCCCTCCGGCGGAAGGCCGTGACGCGGGCAGCGGCGAATCGACGGTGCAGGCGTCGATCTTCGGACCCAGTTCATCGGCTCGGATGGCACCGCGCGCCAGGTCCGCCGCGATGGGCGCGAATATATCCCGGCCATGGAAGGTCCGGCTGGGCGGATCGCCGACGAGATCGCGCCAGTCGACCTGGTATATCGCCTCGATCTCGCGATGGCGGCAGATCTCTGCCGCCAGTCCATTGTCCGGCGCCAGAAAAACATGGTCCCCATCGGTGAGGCACAGCAACCCCCGGTCTGTGCCCACGCCCGGGTCGACCACCGCCGCGTGGACCGTGCCCGCCGGCAGCCAGCGGCAGGACAGGCCGAGCCAGAGCCCGCCGATACCGACGGCGCCGGCCGGCACGCCATGACACAGGTCGACAACGCGTATGGACGGATCCCGACCGAGTATCACGCCTTTCATGATGCCGGCGAACGGATCGTCGAGTCCGAAGTCGGTGGTCAGGCTGACGATGGCGGGAGCGGTCATGGGGGCAGGTATCGTGGTCGGACAGGAGATCATAGCCCGCGCCTCGAACGGGTGCGAAGCCGATCTGTTTCCGGTCAGGGTTGTCGGGAAACAACATTATCAATAACAATAGCTTGAGAGTCTAATATAAAGTCATGTATTTGATTGCCCAGGCGCTATGTGAGGGTTGAATTCATCACCGGGGGCACCATCTACGAGGCTGTCGGTCGAAATCTTTGGAGCCGCAACCTGACGAGCCTATGAACGCTAGACGTGTATTGACCATCGACCTGGTTTCCGACCTGGTTTCCCCGTGGTGCTATCTCGCCAAACGGCGGCTGGACCGGGCCCTCGGCGAGCTCGAGGGGGCCAGCGAACCGCTGGTCCGTTGGCAGCCGTTCGAGATCAATCCGGCGTTGCCGGAGACGGGCATGGAAGTGGATCGCTATCTGGCCCAGGCATTCGGCAGCTCGGAGGCCGGACGCTCCGCGCTCGGTGAAGTGGCGGCAGTCGGTGAGGAGGAGGGCATCCGCTTCAAGTTCGATCAGCTCGATCTCGTGCCCAACACCATGAATGCCCATCGCCTGATTCTGCTGGCCGAAGCGGAAGGACGCGGCGACCGGATGGCCGATACGCTGTTCCGTGGATTTTTCGAAGAGGGCCAGGACATCGGCCGGATCACCGTGTTGAAGGAACTGGCCGCCCGGGCAGGTCTGGACACCGACGCCGCCGAGGCCTATCTGGCCGGCGACAGGAACCGCAGCCTGGTGCGCTCCCGCGAGGCGCGGGTGCGGGAGGCGGGACTCACGGGCGTGCCCAGTGTGATAGTCAACGGCCGTCTGGCCATCAGCGGTGTGCATGAACCGGAGGTGCTGTTGCAGGTGATCGACCGCGCCCTGTTCGAAGAGCTGCCGGAGTCGCCGCCCGCCAA
>CBDTYJ010000155.1:0-6522 GCA_965364575.1 uncultured Gammaproteobacteria bacterium | reverse complement strand
GTCACCTTCCACAGGTTGCGCATCTGTTCGATGCTCTCGGCCGGCAACGTCGTGTCGTCGAACTCATCGGGGTCGACATTGAGGACCACGCCCCAACTGGCGAGTCTGGCGACGAAGCTCGCAGCCAGAGCCCGGGCAGTCAGATCCGTCAGCAGCAGGCGCTTGGCCCGTCCGTCGCTGGACATCAGCGTGGCGTGGCCATCCAGCAAATCGAGGCGGATCTCGAAGGCGCCCCATGGGACGTGCACGGCGCCGGTGGTCAATCCCCGCGCGAAGGTGTGCAGGGGCAAATGCCACCACATCTTCTGCCGGTATGCCGCGGCACCCCGGATCTTGCCGATGACCCGGGCGTAGGCATGGATCGCGTCCCGGGCCCTGGACCATGCGGGACCGTCGAGAACCGGTAATTCGATCGCGGGTTCACTCATTGCCTGTGTCTCCTGCCACCCGCTTCTGGCGTCCGGTCGGACGTCAGGGCGCGGGGTCTTTCCGTCTCATGGCTCACTGGCGAGAGCCCTTGAGCTTGTCTTCTGAAGTTGTTGTTTCAACTGCGAGTTCCGGATAATGCCCTATCCAGACCGCCGGCGCCTCAATGGAAGGACATTATGTCAAGAATTCGTCGGTCGCCGTCAGCTCGGCGCCGATCATTGTCGACGCCCGGATTCACCCGGTTTTGCGAGCAAAGGCGGCACCCAGCGCACGCCTCCTCAGGTAGGAATAGACTTCGAGCAGCGGCAGCTCTTTCGGACAGACGTCCTGGCAGGCCATCAGTCCGATACAGCCGAACACGCCCTCGTCGCTTGCGACCACTTCGAACCAGTCTCCGGTGCTGCGCTGATCCCGGGGATCCATCATGAATCGCGCGACCCGGTTCATGCCGGCCGGGGCCAGGAATTCTCCCCGCGTATTGGCGACGCCGCAGCTGGCCACGCAGCATCCGCATTCGATGCACCGATCCGACTGATAGATCGCCACCGCCAGATCGTCGTCCATGGGCTCTTCTACCGCGTCGGGATCGAACGGCTGGCGTTCGTGCACCCAGGCTTCGACCCGGCTCCCCATCTCGCGGAACCAGGTCCCGGTGTCCACCGACAGATCGCCGATAAGCTTGAAGGCCGGCAGCGGGTGCAGCCGGATGGTCGAGTCCAGGTCGGAGGTCAGCGTCTTGCAGGCAAGCGTCGGTCGGCCGTTGATCATCATGCCGCAGGAACCGCACACTGCCGAACGGCAGGCGAAGTCGAATTGCAGTCCCGGGTCTTGTTCCTCGCGGATCAGGTTCAGCGCGCGGAACAGCGTCATGTAAGGCTCCTCGCGCAGGGTATAGGTCTGCATGCGCGGCCCGGAGTCCGGGTCCAGGGGGTTGAAACGGAAGATCTCGAACGTGAGTTCCCGACTGTTGCTGGTTTCGGTCACCTGCAGGACTCCTTATTTGGCGGCCAGGCCAGCCCGGGCTTCGGCATCGTGCCAGGCCCCCGGCTTCAGGCTTACGCCCATGGGTTCCCGGGTCGGCAGCAGGCCCTGTTCCCGCTGCCGCGGCAGCACCGACTCGTTGTACTGCTCCAGGCTGATGTCCATCCTGACCTGGCTGGATTTGCCATAGCCCCGGTCGCCGGGTGGCAGGTCGAGCAGGCCGACCGGTTCATAGCTGAACAGTGGTTCGTCCTCGTCCGCGCCCCATCGCACCAGCGTCCGGTTAAGCCAGTTGCGATCGTCCCGGGCCGGGAAATCCGTGCGCGAATGTGCGCCCCGGCTCTCCTCCCGGGCCAGGGCTCCCATGGCCGCGACCAGCGCCAGGCGCAACATGCCCTTCAGCCGCAAGGCGAAGCTGAGTTCCGGATTGGCACCAGGCTCACGGCAGCGCAGCACGGCGCTATCGAGGCTGTCGTGCAAGGCGCGCAATTCCTGGACCGCGCTTTGCAGTTCCTCACCCTGGCGGAATATGCCTACCTTGCCCATCATGATTTCGCCCATGTTGTCACGGATGTCGAACACCGTGGGCCCCTCCCCGCTCCGGTCCAGCCAGCCGTCTATCTCCAGCTCGGCCGCGCGCAGGAAATTCAGGGCGAGACCGGTATCGGTTTCCACCTGATGGTCGGCCGCGAACTCGGCGACGCGGGCGCCCACGATCCGTCCCGCGACCAGCGTCTCGGCGAGGCTGTTGCCACCGAGGCGGTTGAAGCCGTGCATATCCCAGCAGGCCGCTTCGCCAGCGGCGAACAGCCCACGCATGCCGTAGGCCTCGCCATCCTTGTTGACCCGCACACCGCCCATGGAATAGTGCTGGGTCGGGCGTACCGGGATGAGTTCTTCCCACGGCTTGATGCCGAGGAAATCGCGACAGATCTCGTAAACCTCGCGCAGCTTCGTGGTCAGGTGCTCCTCGCCCAGGTGTCTGAGATCCAGCCAGAGATGGGGGCCGCCGGGATGATCCACGCCCTTGCCGTCGCGGATCTGACCCATCATGTGGCGCGATACGACGTCGCGGCTGGCCAGCTCCTGCTTGGCGGGTTCCAGCTCCACCATGAATCGATCCATGTCCCGATTCAGCAGATAGCCGCCGTCACCCCGGCAGCCTTCGGTGACCAGGATGCCGCTGGGCCAGAGCCCGGTCGGATGGAATTGCACCGCTTCCATATTGCCCAGGGGCACGACGCCGGTAGCGAGAGCGATGGACGCGCCGGTACCTTCGTTGATCGTGGCATTGGTCGTGTAGCGGCCGTAGACGCGGCCGAAGCCGCCGGTGGCGATGACCGTGGCCTTGGCGAGCACCGCGCCGATCCGGCCGCTACGCAGGCAGCGGATGACCGCGCCATGGCAGCGGCCGTCGGCGTGGATCAGAGACAGCGCTTCCGCCCGGTCGCGGACCTCGATGCCCAGTCGCAGCACTTCGCCATCGATGGCGTAGAGCGCCGCGTGGCCAGTGCCGGCAGCCGCGTAGCAGGCGCGCCATTTAGCGGTCCCGCCGAAGTCCCGGTGCATGATCATGCCGGCCTTCTCCGCCGGCTCGTCTATCTCCACCTGTTCGCCCTTGATGTGATAGACGTTGCGCCCGGGCCGCACCCGGGTCCAGGGCACGCCAAAATGGGCCAGTTCGCGCACCGCGATCGGGGCGTTGTCGGCGAAGATGCGGGCGACTTCCTGATCGGCGCCCCAGTCCGAGCCCCGCACGGTGTCCAGGAAATGAAGATCCGGACTGTCCCCGGCCGCCTTGACGCAGTTGGCGAGCGCCGCCTGCATACCGCCCTGAGCCGCGCAGCTGTGGCTGCGCCGGGGCGGCACCAGGGAGATGATCGTGACCCGCTGGCCGAGAGCCGCGGCCTCCATGGCGCAGCGCTCGCCGGCGAGACCGCCGCCGATCACCAGTACGTCCGTGGTCTCGATCCGCTCCATGATCCGTCTCCGGCCCTAGCCGCCCAGGATAAAGCCCAGTGGCGGCGGGATGACCCTGGCCAGCACCAGCAGCACCAGAAAACCGAGGCCGATAAAGAACCAGAACAGGAACTTCTCGATCCGCAGCAACGTGGCGCGGCCGAGCCGGGCGCCTGCCCCCCACTTGATCGCCAGCCGGTAGAGGCCGATACCGGCATGGAATTCGACGCACAGCAGCAGGACGCCATAGACCCACACCAGGCCACCGGCGGTGCGCGCCATGGAGGTGGCTGCCTCGATGCCGGGCCGCTCTCCGAACAGCGGCGTAAAGATGTCGATGCCGATCAGGACGAGATGGAAACTGCCGAGGACCAGCATGACCATGCCGGTGCGTACCTGCCAGATCCACAGCCAGGATTCCACGTGAGGCTTGAGCACCGCGTCCTCACCGATGCTGGTCCAGCGATCTTCCGAGTCCCGCAGCTCCTTCGCCAGATGAGCAAAACGCCGCCGCTCTCGGAGTTGCGCCGGGATCTTGCGCGCCGCCAGCGCCGCGTGGATCACGAACAGGGCGAAAATGATGACCACCGTTGGCTGGGCCACGTAGGTGATCTCGAGGCCTTCGGCTAACCAGTCGAAGCCACGGGTGCCCAGCAGAATCGAGGCGACGAAGAACATGTGGCCCCACATAAACAGGGCCAGCATCAGGCCGCTGGCGCCGCTGATCACCTCGTAGATCACCTGGCGCCGGGACTCGGCGGCCCAAGCCGATGCCGTCCGGCCCCGGACAGACTGGCGGTCCAGGGCCTCCGCGGCTGAGCTGATGTAGGGCGATCGCGCCATCAGGACACCATCCTGCCCTCTTTGGGCCCTCAAGTGAACCCCTATTTGGGGCTGCGAATTCGGCCCCGGTCCTTTATCATTAGAAAGATCGAATTCAGTGCCGGTCACGCGCCGATGCCTGGCCGGGCACGGCACCGCTTTCGGCACCTCCCGTCCGGACCGCAGGTCACGAATTTAGCAACAAAATTCACACAGCTTGATCAGATCAGCCCGGCGGTTCGTGCCTCTCCTGGCATCGTTATCCGGTCCGGCTCGATTCGGAGATTTTGATGAGCATGCATTTCTCGCTGGAACCCTATGGCATCACCGTTGACACGGTGTATCGGAATCTGTCGCCGGCCGAGTTGTACGAACACGCGCTCCGCTACGACGCCGGCACCGCGATCACGTCCACCGGCGCACTGGTGGCCATGTCGGGAGAGAAGACCGGCAGGAGCCCGCTGGACAAACGGGTCATCGAGGAACCGAGCAGCAAGGATGACATCTGGTGGGGCAAGGTCAACATCGGGCTGGACGAGAAGGGCTTCGAAATCAATCGGGACCGCGCCACCGACTATCTCAATACCCGCGACCATCTGTATTGCGTCGACGCCTATGCCGGCTGGGCGCCCAAGCACCGGATCAAGGTCCGGGTGATCTGCGCCCGCCCCTACCATGCCCTGTTCATGCACAACATGCTGATCCGCCCGACCGACGAGCAACTGGCGCGTTTCGAGGAGCCGGACTACGTGATCTTCAACGCCGGTGGCTTCCCGGCTGGCGCGCTGACCGAGGGTATGACCTCCAAGACCAGCGTCAATCTCCACTTCGGCCGCGGTGAGTTCATCATCCTCGGCACCGAATACGCCGGCGAGATGAAGAAGGGCGTGTTCACGATCATGAACTACCTCATGCCCAAGCGTGAGGTGCTGTCCATGCACTGCTCGGCCACCGAGGGCGAACGCGGCGACACCTCGATCCTGTTCGGGCTCTCCGGCACGGGCAAGACGACCTTGTCAGCCGATCCGAAACGCATGCTGATCGGCGACGATGAGCACTGCTGGACCGACGATGGTGTTTTCAACATCGAGGGCGGTTGCTATGCGAAGGTGATCGATCTGTCGGAAGAAGCGGAGCCGGATATCTACCGCGCGCTCCGCTTCGGCTCGGTCCTCGAGAACGTGGTCTATGATGCGCGGCGCCGGACGGTCGATTACCACGACGTCAGCGTCACGACGAATACTCGGGGCTCCTATCCGATCGAGTATATCGATAACGCCAAGATCCCCTGTATCGGCGGTCATCCCCACAACGTGATCTTCCTGACCTGCGACGCCTTCGGCGTATTGCCGCCGGTCAGCAAGCTGACCCCGGAACAGGCCATGTACCATTTCATCAGCGGCTACACCGCCAAGGTGGCCGGAACCGAAGTGGGCGTCGAGGACCCGGAAGCGACGTTCTCGCCCTGCTTTGGCGGCCCGTTCCTGGTCTGGCATCCGACCCGCTACGCGGAGCTGCTGGCCGAGAAGATCCGCCAGCACGACGCCAGCACATGGCTGATCAATACCGGCTGGTCCGGCGGGCCGTTCGGCGTCGGCAAGCGGGTCAAGCTGGCCTATACCCGTGCCATCGTGGACGCCATCCATGACGGCAGTCTGAGGGAGATGCAGACCAAGACCGATCCGGTGTTCGGTCTCGAAGTCCCGATCGAATGCCCGGGCGTGCCGGCTGATATTTTGATCCCGCGCAGGACCTGGAGCGACGAATCCGAGTACGACAAATCCCGATTGCGGCTGGCCAAGCTGTTCCAGAAGAATTTCGAGGCCTATGCGGACGTGGCCAGCGAGGCCATCCGGGAAGCCGGGCCCCGGGCCTGACCGGCCCGGCGCTTCGGTGGCTCATGCCATGGCCGTGTATATCGGACATGAGGCTTTCAGCGGTCCCATGGACACGCCCGACCAGCTGGTCGACCGCGCCGGGCTCTATGCGGTCCTGATCCGTCCCGGCCGCGGACAGACTCTGTTGTGTCTCGAGCAATCGGCCAACGTTAATTCCGCTGTGGCGCAGAGGATCGAGGCCGGGGAATTTTCCGCCGCGGAGGCGCCGCTGCAATTCGCCGTCCTGTACACCCCGGGGGTCCAGGCCGCCGGGCGCAAGCGCATGCTCGAAGACATCCGCGCCAGGCTGAAGGGCTGAAGGCGCATCCCGGTCCCGACCATGGCTACCGCGCCGATGGGCAGCCGTTTCAGGCCAGGAAGTATTCCCGCATCCGCCGGCGCTGATCCTCATCCGGCAACGGACCCATGCCGGCCTGCAGATTGTCGAGCATGT
>CBDTYJ010000154.1:0-6526 GCA_965364575.1 uncultured Gammaproteobacteria bacterium | reverse complement strand
CCGAGCCGGGTTTCAGCGCCGTGGCGCCGGGCAGCGGCGTGATCAGGATGCCGCCCGTCTCAGTCTGCCACCAGGTATCGACGATCGGGCAGTGCTCGTCACCGACGATATGGAAATACCACTCCCAGGCCTCCGGATTGATCGGCTCGCCCACCGTACCCAGCAGTCGCAGGGTCTTGCGGCTGGTCTTTGTGACCGGATCGTTACCCAGACGCATGAGCGCGCGGATCGCTGTCGGGGCGGTGTAGAAGATCTGTACCTTGTGCTTGTCCACTACCTGCCAGAATCGCGACGCGTCCGGATAATTGGGTACGCCCTCGAACATCAGCGTGGTGGCGCCGTTGGCCAGCGGTCCGTAGACGATATAGCTGTGGCCGGTGATCCAGCCGACGTCCGCCGTGCACCAGTAGATATCGCCGTCTTTGTAATCGAACACGTACTCGTGGGTCATGGAGGCGTAGACCATGTAGCCGCCGGTTGTGTGCAGGACCCCCTTCGGCTTGCCAGTGGACCCGGAGGTGTAGAGCAGGAACAGTGGATCCTCCGCTCCCATCTCTTCCGGCTCGCATTCGTCGGGCTGGTCCGCGACCAGGTCGTGGTACCAGACGTCGCGGTCATCGGTCCAGGCCACGTCGTTGCCGGTGCGGCGCACCACGACCACATTCTTGACCTGATCCAGCTTGTTGTTCGAGATACTGGCGTCGACGTTCGCCTTTAGCGGCACCGTGCGACCGCCGCGCAGCCCCTCGTCGGCGGTGATGACGAACTTCGACTCGCAGCCTTCGATGCGTCCCGCCAGGGCTTCCGGAGAGAAACCGCCGAACACCACCGAGTGGGGCGCGCCGATCCGGGCGCAGGCCAGCATGGCGATGGCCGCCTCCGGCACCATGGGCATGTAGATCGTGACGACGTCGCCCCGGCCGACCCCGAGACTCTTGAGGCCGTTGGCGAAGCGGCAGACTTCCTCGTAAAGCTCCCGGTAGCTGATGTGGCGGTCATCCGCCGGATCGTCGCCTTCCCAGATGATCGCAGTCTGGTCGCCGCGTTTGGCCAGGTGTCGGTCAAGACAGTTGGCCGAGGCGTTGAGGGTGCCGTCATAGAACCAGCGGATATGGACGTCAGGCTTCTGGAAGGAGACGTCCTTGACCTTGTTGTACGGCTTTATCCAGTCGATGCGTTTGCCATGCTCAGCCCAGAACCCTTCCGGATCCTCCACCGATCGGGTGTACATGTCCTGATACTGGGCGGTGGTGCAATGGGTGCCGGCTGATGCGGCGGAAGTCACGGGATAAACCTTGATTTCTGTCATTTTTCTCACCCTCGGAGCGGGTTCGTAGCGGATCGTCTGGGAAACTAAAGCAGTCTTGCCCGTTAGACCTGGAGGGTACATTAGACTTTTGTCTGAAGCTGACGAACCGTTATCTTAGACTTTTGATCGATTCCGCCCGATGAAATCTCTGTTACACAGACCGCTGGCCCTGTCCGCCGCATCGATAGACATCGGCATGGGATCATGCGGAACAGCCGGGCGGCACGGGATGCAGACGCGAGCGCGACTTGAGGCTATCGTGAGCAGATGAGCAGCTTCCTCAATCTCAGTGAACCGCCGTTTGCCGGGTTGAGTGCCGCCGAGCGCCAGCGGGTCCGGGACAACATCGACGTGGCCGCTTTCGAGACCGGCGAACTGGTCAAGGAAGCCGGCCGCCGCTGGCGCCGGCTGCTGATCGTGCTGCGCGGATGCATCGACGCCTATGACGAAGACGGGAGCCGGGTGCGGCAGTTCCGGGTCGACGACCTGGTCGGTGCCCGGGATCTGCTGCGCGGGGACAAGAGCCGGAGGCTGGTAGCCGAGCGGCCGACCGTGTGTCTGTCTCTCCCGCGGGAGGTCGTGGACTGGCTGTGTCATCAGAATACGGCTTTCCGCCTGGCCCTTGGCGCCGAGGGCCAGGCGCGGCCCGAGGTGCAAAGCCGCAGCGATGAGGACAGCTTCACCCTGGCACGGGTCAAGGATGCGGGCGTGCGCAAGGCTGTGGTGCTGGCGGCCGAAACCCCGGCCCGGGAGGGAATCAAAGTACTCAGGGAACGGCGGGCGGATTGCCTGCTGGTGCAACGGGGTGACGAGCACGGCATGGTCACCGGCACCGACCTGCTCGAGGCGGCATCCTCCGAGACCGGCATCGATATGCCGCTGGGCAAAGTCGCCAGCTGGAACCTGCTTACGATCTCGCCGGACGAATATCTGTTCGACGCCCTGGTGCTGATGACCCGCCATCAGGTCGAACGGCTGGTCGTGCTAAAAGACGGCTCTCTGGGCGGGATCCTCGAGCTGAACGATGTTCTGGGGATGTTCTCCACCGAATCCCATTCACTGGGCATCCGCATCCAGCGTGCGGAGACGGTGGAGGAACTCGAGGCCGCGTCGGCGGAGACTCTGGGCCTGACCCGGAGCCTGGTGGACCGCGGCGTCACCGTCGCCCGGGTGGTCGATCTGCTGTCCGCCCTGAACGGTCGTACCATGACCCAGCTGTTCCGCATGTGCGTACCCGAATCGGTCATGGCGGGGGCATGCCTGATCGTCATGGGCAGCGAGGGCCGGGGCGAGCAGATCCTGAAGACCGACCAGGACAACGCCATCGTGCTGGCCGATGACCTGGACTGGCCGGACCGGAAGCAGGATCTTGCGCGGTTCTCCTCGCTGCTGGGGCGCCTCGGATACCCGCCCTGTCCGGGCAACTACATGGTCACCAATCCGGACTGGGTGATGACGGTCAGCCAGTGGCAGCAGCGCATCGACGGGTGGATCCGGCGCGCGGATGGCGACGCCATGCTGGATCTGACTGTCTTCTCCGATGCCCGCCCGGTGACCGGCAACACTGATTTGTTCCAGGAAGTGAAAAGCTGGATGCTGGAGCGATTCCACGGATCGGTCGGGTTTATCTCCACCTTCGCCCATCCGGTGATCCGGTTCGCCGTGCCGCTGGATCTGTTCGGGCGTATCAAGAGACCGGACGAGGGCATCGATATCAAGAAGGGGGCGGTGTTCCCCCTGGTCCATGGCGTGCGCAGCCTGGCGCTGGACAACCGCATCCAGGCCACCAACACGTTCCGGCGTATCCGTCAGCTTGTGGCGCGCCGGGCGCTTGAGCCGGCGACCGGCGAGGATCTGGCCGGCGCGCTGGAGACTTTCATGCTGATCCGGCTGCGCCAGCAGCTTGAGGCGGTGGCCAGCGGCCTGCCCCCGGATAACACCATCCGGCCGGCGGGATTACCACGCCTGGAACGTGATCAGCTGCGCCGGGGTCTGCGAATCGTGAAGACCTTCCAGGGCACTATCGCGCGCCGTTATCACCTGGAGCTGTAACGCGGTCGAGGTTGAGACAATGCAGAGCGCAGCCAGTCGGAAGGACCGTCCGCCGCTCAGCCGGCCCCGGGTCGATGCTGCCTAGAGGCCTGAGAATCGCGCTGGACCGGCGCCGCCATCGGGACGGACCCTGGGCTGCGCTGTTCGAGAGCTACCAGGGTGACGAACTGGTGTCCCTCGACTGCGAGACATCCAGTCCCGATCCGGCGACGGCCGACATACTCTCTATCGGCGCGGTCCGGATCCGGGGCAGGCGCATCCTCACCAGCGAGGCGCTCGACCTGACCCTGGCGCCTCCCGAGGCCATGGACGAGGCGGCCATCAAGGTCCATCGCCTGCGCCGCCAGGATCTGCACGGCGGTCTGAGCGTCGGAGAGGCTATCGATCGCACGCTCGAGTTCGTCGCTAACCGCCCGATACTCGGTTATCACGTCCGTTTCGATTTCGCAGTGCTGGATCGGCAGCTTCGGGCGCTGCACGGATTCATCCTGCCGAACCGCCCGGTCGAGCTGGCCAATGTGTTCGTGGAACGCTGGGGCCGGCCCGATGACGGTATCGAGGGCGATCTGCGGCTGGAGACCATCGCGCGCCGTCTCGGGATGCCTGTACCCAAGGGTCGCCATGCGGCCTATCGGGATGCGCTGTTCGTGGCGACGCTTTACGTGCGGCTGATGCACGGCGAGCGCAGGCGTTGAATCCGCTGCAGACAATGCGGCTGGCCCGTCTCGCCCAGAGACTCGATCGCTATGTCCCGCAGCCCGAAATCTACCCGGACGACGCGGCGGGTCTGGCTGCCTGCCGTCTCGCCGTGGACGGCTTGCGTGCCGGCAACTACGGTATCGGCGCCGTGATCCTGGATCAGGAGCATCGGCCGATCGTGGAAAGCAGCAGCCGGGTGTTCGAACCCGGCTTCGACAGCGCGGGCCATGCGGAGATGGTGGCCGTGGACGAGTTGGAAAGGCGCTTCCCTGACCTTGCGCCCGCCCATCTGACCCTGGTGGCCAGTCTGGAACCCTGCCCCATGTGCTACACGCGGCTGAAGCTCGCCGGACTCGGACGGGTGCGGTATCTGGCGCCGGATCCCGACGGCGGCATGGCTCACCTGGCGGCCGGGATGCCGGCTATCTGGCGTCTGCTGAATCCCGCTCAGGACTTCGGGCTGGCCGCGGTCTCGCCCGAACTGCGGCAGATGGCGCGGCGTCTGTTCCTGATCGATCTGCGTGCGTTGAGACGACGGCTGCTGTCCCGGATTCAGCCGCACCCATAATGCTGATCGAGGTACTCGACGAAGCCACGCACGGCCCGGAACGCCTCACGCAGCAACGCAACGTCTCCGGATGACAGGATGCCGGTGTGGACCAGGTTGGCGACCTCCCCGGAAACCCGGGTGGCTTCTTTCTCCTCCAGCCGCCGCAGCTGCTGGGCCAGCCGCAGCTGATTGAGGACCTGGAACGCCTCGACCAGATCGTCCGCCATATTGTCTTCCAGCGCGCCCGCCCGTTTCAGACCTTCGAGCCGGCGGAAGGTATTGGAGGCGGAAAGATCATTCTCCATGGCCAGAGTGCGGGCGCCGTGGACGATTGGGAACAGGCCGAAATGCTTGACGTCGATTTCCCGGCCGCTCCGCGTGCCGCTCTCGAAGAAGGGTGGCGGGGGACCCGGTTCCAGCGCCGGCCGGACGAACCGGCGCCAGAACTCCGGCGTCCGCGCCAGTGACTTCTCCAGCAGCGTGTCCAGGGGCTCGAACAGGGACGCCGGCCCGCTTACGGGCGTGGCATCCAGGAAGGCGGAGATACCCAGGATGGCCGCCTCCGTATCCGCCTGGGCCCAGATTTGCAGCCGCTCCTGCCACTGCTCCGTGGTCATGCTCCAGTCCGGATTGCTGACTACCATCTCCCTGGGCGATGGCGGATAGCCGAGCTTCTGTGTCCGGTGGGTGAACTCCTCCAGCTGAGACTGACGATCGGGCCAGTTCAGATCCGGCGCGATGACCAGGGCGTTGCTCTGATCGGTACGCATGACCTGTTCACCCCGGCCTTCGCTGCCCAGTACCAGCAGGCAGGTATTGGCTCGTACTTCCTCCGCCACCAGCAAGCGGTAGTTGCGCGCCATGATCCGCCGGTGCAGCTCTGCCAGCAGATCCATGATGAAGCGGACGCTGACCCGCTGGGCGAACAGCGATCTGGCCAGTTCGACGATCCCGGTCGAGGCATCGGCCAGGGCCGCGAAGTCCTTCGCGGCCTCAACCCGCAGGGCGATCACATGGCTGTGGCTGGAGAGGAAGCCGAGGATGTCCGTCATCTCCACCAGCCCGACCGGAGTGTCTCCCTCCATCACCACCAGGCGCTCGATCCCGTACCGGGTCATGCGGATCAAGGCTTCGAAAAGGAATTCACCCTGGTCGATGGTGATCAGGTTCCAGGTGGCGACATCGTCGACCGGGTCGTCCAGTGAGTGGTCCGACAGGGCCAGCGCTTCGAGCAGGTTGGTCCGGGTGAGGATGCCGTATTCCCCGTTTCGCCGCGCCAGGGCGCAATCCGACTGGCTGGCACGCAGGGTCTCGACCACCGAGCGGATGCTGTCACCGGATTCCACCAGCACGGCCAGGCGCATGCAGCTTTCGTCCACCCGCGCCATATTGAAGCTGACCAGATCGCGATACGCGCCGCTCTGGGCCACCAGCTTGGTCTTGGTGGCCAGGTCCTGGAGAAAGAATTGCCCGAACTGCGGATTGCCGTAGACCAGCTCCCGGAACACTTCGCCGTCCAGCTGATGGCAGAGAGTATCCTCCATCGCCACGTAGTGATGCCGCGCCCGGCCCCGCAATACCGCCAGAGAGCCGAAGACCTCGCCGTCCCGGTAATGGGCCACGGCGTGGCCCGTCTGCGCCGTGGTCGGGCTCCGCTCTTCCACCAGCCCCTTGTCGACGATGAACACGTGGCCGGAGCTGCGTCCGGCCTCGATCAGTGCCTCCCCGGCGGAATAGAAATGGATGTCCATGGCGCGCACCGCGCGCTGGCGCTCCTCATCGCTTAACAGAGAGAAGGGGGGATCTCCGGAATCGAAGTCGAGATACATGACCACAGGCTGAAGAGGCAGTCCGGGACTGTCAATTACACGAAGGGCTGAACCGCCGGCGATCGATCCGGCGGCAGCCATCCGGTT
>CBDTYJ010000153.1:0-6571 GCA_965364575.1 uncultured Gammaproteobacteria bacterium | reverse complement strand
TACGACTCCATGGTCTATGCCACGGCCAGCATCGCCTTCCTGTCGTTTATCGTCTGGGCCCATCATATGTTCACGGTCGGTATGCCCCTGGCCGGCCAGCTGTTCTTCATGCTGGCCACTATGCTGATCGCCGTCCCGACCGGGGTTAAGGTGTTCAACTGGGTCGCGACCATGTGGAAGGGCGCCATGACCTTCGAGACGCCGATGCTGTTCGCCATCGCCTTCGTGTTCCTGTTCACGATCGGCGGCTTCTCCGGCCTGATGCTGGCCATCGCGCCCGCCGATCTGCAGTATCACGACTCCTACTTCGTGGTAGCGCATTTCCACTACGTGCTGGTGCCCGGGGCGGTCTTCGCCATCATGGCCGGCGTGTACTACTGGCTACCCAAGTGGACCGGTCATATGTACAACGAGAAGCTGGGCAAGCTGCATTTCTGGCTGTCGGCGATCTTTGTCAACGTTACCTTCTTCCCTCAGCACTTCGTGGGTCTGGCCGGCATGCCCCGCCGGATCCCCGATTACGCCACGCAGTTCGCTGACTTCAACGCCATTTCGTCGGTCGGTGCTTTCGTGTTCGGTGCGGCGCAGCTGATCTTCCTCTATGTGATCTGGTCCTGCGCCCGGGGTGGCGAGAAGGCCACCTCGCAGGTATGGGACGGCGCCGAGGGGCTGGAGTGGACGGTACCGTCACCGGCGCCCCATCACACCTTCGACGTGCCGCCGGTAGTCAAGTAGACGACGATGGAGCAGAGCGGCCAGCCCGACCGGAAACGCGTCGTACGGACGGCCGTCGTGCTGTTCCTGGTAGCCGTCGCCGTATACGGGAGTTTTATCTTCGCCCAGTACCTGCGTAGCCAGGGCGGCAGCTAGGGATGAGCGCGAAGCCGGGACACGGGCTACTGGTCGGCAAGCTGCTGATGCTGGCAGTGGGCATGTTCGGCTTCGGCTACCTGCTGGTTCCGATCTACGATGTGTTCTGCGAGATCACGGGGCTCGGCGGCCGGACGGGCGATCAGGCCAGGGCGGTTCAGGTGGAGCCGGATCCGGACCGGCTGGTGACCGTCGAGTTCATCGCCTCGGTGAATCAGGGCGCGCCCTGGGAATTCCGTCCGTCGGTCAGCCGCATGCAGGTCCACCCCGGCGAGATGTACCGGACCAGTTTTTTCGCCCGCAACGAGTCCGATGAGTTCCTCGTTGGCCACGCTGTGCCGAGCGTGGCGCCGGGGCAAGCGGCCCGGTATCTGCAGAAGACGGAGTGCTTCTGTTTCAATGCTCAGGATTTCGAGGCCGGCGAAGCCAAGGACATGCCGGTGATCTTCTTCCTCGATCCGGAAATTCCCGAACACGTGGATACGGTGACTCTGTCCTACACGTTTTTTGCCCGGGACCGCGTAGCGGTGGCGGACCCGGGTTCTGCAACGACAACTGAATAGAATAACGCTAGGGGTTTTGGCGATGGCGCACACTCAGGGATATTACGTTCCGCACGGCAGCAACTGGCCCATAATCGGGGCGGTAGGGCTGTTCCTCTTGATGCTGGGGGTGGCCAGCGCGTTCAACGGTGCGGCGGCCGGCTCATGGCTGGCATGGCTCGGCGTCGCCGTCGTGCTGTTCATGATCTGCGGCTGGTTCGGCGCAGTGATCCGCGAAAGCGAAAGCGGCATCTACAATGCGCAGGTCGACCGTTCATTCCGCATGGGGATGACCTGGTTCATCATCTCCGAAGTAATGTTCTTCGCGGCGTTCTTCGGCGCCCTGTTCTACGCACGCCAGTTCTCGCTGCCGTGGCTGGGCGGCGAGAGCAACAACCTCTTCACCAACCTGCTGGTCTGGCCCGGGTTCGAGACCGCATGGCCGACCAACGGACCGGGCGAGGTCGGGGGCGAATTCCAGAAAATGGGGGCGCTCGGCCTGCCGGCGCTGAACACCGCCATCCTGCTCACCAGCGGCGTCACCATCACCATCGCGCACCATGCGCTGAAGGAGAACAACCGCGCAGTGCTGTCCTGGTTCCTGTTCGCCACCTGGTTCCTGGGATTCCTGTTCGTCAGTCTGCAGGCTTATGAGTACGTACACGCCTATCGTGACCTGAATCTGACGCTGGGCTCCGGCATCTACGGCTCGACCTTCTTCATGCTCACCGGCTTCCACGGCGCGCACGTGACGCTCGGCGCAACCATGCTGGTGGTGATCTGGGTCAGGGCCCTCAAGGGCCATTTCACCCCGAATCACCACTTCGCGTTCGAGGCCGTGGCCTGGTACTGGCACTTCGTGGATGTGGTCTGGCTGGGCTTGTACGTGTTCGTGTACTGGCTCTGAGGCGGCGCTGATTATCCGGGGCGCTGCCGGGCCGGCAGCGCCCCGTGCATTTGCTGCGGCTTTAGCCTAGCGGGCGCGGCTGGACCAGACCCATGGAGTAGGCCGCCAGCAGCAGCACGAACAGGGCGACGGACAGGCTGACGCGAACGGTCAGCGCGCGCACCGTGCGCTTCGAGTCCTGCTTGTCCTTGACCAGAAAGAACAGCGCGGAGGCCAGGCTGCCGACGATGCCGAGCAGGATCAGCGGGACGGCAAGTTGCAGCAGTTCCATGGAACGACTCCGAAGTCAAAGAGGACCATTATATCTTGATCCGGCGGACTCGAGCGCGCGTCTTCCGACCCGGGCTGATGCCATCGCTCGCGGTGGGGTTGCTGCTGCCCCTGCTTTTGGGTCTTGGCTTTTGGCAGCTGGATCGGGCCCAACAGAAACGTGCGATCGAGGAGGATTTTGCCGCCGGTGATCGTATAGCCATGTCACCGACGGCGACGGAGCTGGAGAATTTCGACCGCTATCGCCGGGTCGGTCTCAGCGGCCGTTTCGACGGCACCCGGCAATTTCTGCTGGACAATATGACCGATGGCGGGGCCGCAGGTTACCACGTGCTGACGCCTTTCAGGCCGGAAGGCTGGGAACGATCGGTATTGGTCAATCGCGGATGGATCCGGAAGGACTTCTCGGACCCGCAACCGCCGGCGATCGATATCGACGGCCAGACCCGGGAGATCCGCGGCCGGCTCGCGTCTCTGCCCCGGCCCGGGATCGCCCTGAGCGGAGACGGCGGCAGCGGAGACCGCGACAGCGACTGGCCTCGAGTCGTCCAGTTCCCGGTCATGGAGGCCCTGGCCGAGGCACTGGGGCGGCCGCTGGCCGGCCGGACACTGCTGCTGGATCCGGAGGCGCCGGACGGATTCCTCCGACGCTGGCAGCCGGCGGGACTCGGTCCGGAACGGCACATCGGGTATGCGGTCCAATGGTTCGCGCTGGCCACCACGCTGTTGGTGATTTATTTCGTCGTCAATTGGAAACGGATGGAGCATGACGGAACAGACGACTGAGAAGGCACGGTTCCCGTGGCAGCCCACGCTGCTGCTGGTGCTGTTTCTCGGCCCACTGCTGGTCGCCGTCGCGCTGTACTACAGCGGCGGCTGGCGCCCGGCGGGCAGCACCAATCACGGCATCCTCGTCCAACCGCCGGTGACGCTGCCGCAACTCACACCGGTCGGCGGCGTGAATGAGGGCTATGCCGGCGACCTGCGTGGGCGCTGGACGCTGCTGTACGTGGATCCGGGCCGCTGTACCGAGCGCTGCGCCGAAGCCCTCTTCCGCGGACACCAGGCGCGTCAGGTACTGGGCCGCCGTCAGGTCCGCATCGAGCGTCTTTACATCTATCAGGGCGAGCCTCCTCCCGAACCGGTGCTGGCCACGGATGAGGCCTTGCGGGTGATGTCCGCCTCCGACGCGGAAGCGGCCCGGGTCGTCGCTGCCATCCCGCCGGCGGTGGCGTCGGCGGATGAACTGCTGCTGGTGGATCCGCTCGGAAACCTGATGATGCGCTTCCCGCTGGAGGGAGATCCCAAAGACATGGTGGAAGACCTGAAGAAATTACTGAAGCTGTCGCGAATAGGCTGACGGAAACGCCGAGATGAATACCTTTGACAAGCTGGCCCGCGTGGCCGTGGTGCTGTGTCTGTGCGTGGTCGTGCTGGGTGCATGGGTACGCCTGACCGACGCCGGACTCGGATGCCCGGACTGGCCCGGCTGTTACGGCGAGCTGTTGGTGCCCGACGATCCGGCTTCCGCGGCCGCGTGGCCGGAACGGCCGCTGGAAACCGGCAAGGCCTGGCGAGAGATGATCCACCGATACGCCGCCGGCGCGCTCGGGATAATGGTGCTGGCGCTGGCCGTCACCGCCTGGCGGCAGCGGCGCGAACCCGGCCAGCCGGTCGTCCTGCCCACCTTCCTGCTCGGTCTGATCGTCTTCCAGGCGCTGCTCGGCATGTGGACCGTGACGCTGCTTTTGAAGCCGCTGGTCGTCATGCTCCACCTTCTGGGTGGGATGACGACCCTGGCCATTCTGTTCTGGCTGGCACGAAAACCGGAGGCCCTGGGCACACCCGCCGACGCAGGATTGCGGCGCTTCGCTCTGCTCGGCCTCGTGATCCTCGGACTGCAGATCGCCCTCGGCGGCTGGGTGAGCACCAATTATGCGGCCCTGGCCTGTCCGGATTTTCCCACCTGTCAGGGCCGCTGGTGGCCGACTATGGACTTCACCACCGGCTTCGATCCCTGGCACGGCATCGGCATCGATTACGAGGGCGGCATCCTCGACAACGCGGCGCGGGTGGCGATCCATTTCACCCATCGCCTGGGAGCGGTAGTCACCGCCATCGTGCTCGGTCTGCTGGCGTGGCGTGCCTGGCAGCATCCCGGGCTCGCCGGCGCTGCCGGGTGGCTGGCGGCGATGCTGGCGGCCCAGCTGGTACTCGGCGTGGTGATGGTCATGACCCAGCTGCCCCTGAGCCTGGCCACGGCCCACAACGGCGTGGCCGCCCTGCTTTTGCTCGCGGTCGTCAATCTGAACAGGGTGGTCCGGCATGCGAACTGAGCTACCCTTGCAGTCGATGGACGCCGCGACCGGAGGAAAACTCGCCGACTACCTCGGCCTGTGCAAGCTGAAGGTAGTCTCGCTGATCGTGTTCACCGCCGTGGTGGGCATGTTCCTCGCCGTCCCCGGTCTGCCGCCACTCGACAAGCTGCTGTTCGGCTCGGTGGGTATCGCGCTGGCGGCCGCTTCGGCCGCCGCCATCAATCATGTGCTCGATGCCCGAATCGATGCGGTCATGAAGCGCACCCGGCGCCGGCCCCTGCCCACCGGCCAGCTGACCGAGACCGAAGCGATGCTGTTCGCCTTCGCTCTGGGGCTGTTGTCGATGGTGATCCTGAGCAGCTTCGTCAACGTACTGACTGCAGTGCTGACGTTTCTTTCCCTGATCGGATATGCCGTGGTCTATACCGTCTGGTTAAAACGGGCCACGCCCCAGAACATCGTCATAGGCGGCGCCGCGGGCGCGGCGCCGCCGGTGCTGGGCTGGGCGGCGATCACCGGTGATATCCACGCCCACGCTCTGCTGCTGTTCCTGATCATCTTTACCTGGACGCCGCCCCATTTCTGGGCGCTGGCCATCGCCCGGCGGGACGAATACGCGAAGGTGTCGATCCCGATGATGCCGGTGACACACGGCGTCGAATTCACGCGTCTGCAGATCCTGTACTACACGGTGCTGCTGATCATCGTCTCGCTGCTGCCCTATCTCACCGGCATGAGCGGGATGCTGTATCTGGCTGGTGCTCTGGTCTTCGGCGGGATCTTTCTCTATTACGCCCTGGCCATGAAGCTCAGCGACAGACCTGACCTGCCGATGAAGACGTTCACCTACTCGATCACCTACCTGATGGGCGTGTTTGCGGCGCTGCTCATCGATCACTATCTATCGCTGTGAGCCGCGGCTCCACCTGGATCGCCGCCGGCCTGGCGATCATCGCGATAACCGGGCTGGCGACCCTGTGGCTCCGGGCCCCGACCGGCGACGGCAACGTGGTCCGGGACCCCGTCCCCAACCAGGCCCCGGACGGCGACGGCCAGACCATGGACCGTCCCGACCCTGGTGCCGCGTCCGATAGCCTCGTGCAGACCGCCGACACGGACGGATCCGTCCCCGAATTCGATATCCACGGACTCACCTCCTATCAGGACCTTCTCGATCAGCTGGATATCGACCGGGACTGGGCCGCCTGGGCCCTCGACCACGGCATCGTGATGTTGCTCGAGCCGGACCTGTGGCAAATCTATATCGCCCTGGACGAAGCCGAACTCCAGGCCCTCGCGGACGCCGGCGACGTGCTGGCGGAATTCGCGCTGACGCAGAAGATGATCATCGACCGGCCGCTGGAAGCGTATGACCGCATCCGGCTGCTGGTACTCGAGGGCTCCGTCGAGGCGATGGATATGATGCAGCATCAGCTGCGGGTGATGGAGCAGGGGCTCGATCGGCCCCGCGAAAGCTACGGCTGGTCGGACGAGACCGTCGCTGGCCTGCAGCAGTTCCTCGAGGAAACCGGTCTCGATCTGCGCACTGAACGGATGGCCTGGCTGCTGCTGACGGAGAGCTATATGGGTCAGCCCCGCGGTTCGACCCTGGAGCAGGACCCGACTCTGGGCGCCGGTGCCGGCGCTCTGCCCATCGAATACCA
>CBDTYJ010000152.1:0-6596 GCA_965364575.1 uncultured Gammaproteobacteria bacterium | reverse complement strand
GCCGAGATGGCCTTGTTCGCCGAACAGGCGAAGGACGTCGACATCATCATCACCACCGCGCTGATTCCCGGCAAGCCGGCGCCGCGGCTGATCACGGCTGAAATGGTCGAGTCGATGAAAGACGGGAGCGTGGTCGTGGACCTGGCCGCCGAACAGGGCGGCAACTGCGAGCTGACGGAACCCGGCCAGGTCGTCGTCAGACATGGCGTCACGCTGATCGGTTATACCGACCTGCCGAGCCGTCTGGCCGCCCAGTCGAGCCAGCTGTACGGCACGAACCTGCGCCACCTCCTGACAGACATGACCCCCGAAAAGGACGGCAAGCTCGTCGTCGACATGGAGGACGAGGCGGTCCGCGGCGCGACCATCTGCATCGGCGGCGAGACGACCTGGCCGCCGCCGGCGCCGAAGCTGTCAGCCGCGCCCAAGGCGCCGAAGCCGGCACCCGTTGTCGAACCGAAGGAAGAAAAGAAATCCGCGGCCGGTCCGCTCATCGCAATGGCTCTGGGCGGACTGGCGCTACTCGGTGTAGGGGCGGTCGCGCCGGCGTCGTTCATGGCGCACTTCACGGTGTTCGTCCTCGCCTGCTTCGTCGGCTACATGGTCATCTGGAACGTGACCCCGGCGCTGCACACACCGCTGATGAGCGTGACCAACGCGATCTCCAGCATCATCGTGATCGGCGCGCTGCTGCAGATCAGCTCCGGGAGCAGCCTGATCATGTGGATCGCGGGTTTTACCGTATTGATTACGAGCATCAACATCGCTGGCGGGTTCGCCGTCACGCGACGCATGCTCGAAATGTTCCGGAAGTGAGGTCGACATGAATAGCGCTGGACTCGTTACCGCTTCCTACATCGCCGCGACCATCCTCTTCATCCTCGCGCTCGGCGGGCTGTCGAACCAGGAGACCGCTCGCCGCGGCAACTGGTACGGCATCATCGGCATGGCCATCGCGCTCGTGGCGACCATCCTCGGCGTGGTCACGCAGCACTACACCCTGCTGTTCGTCGCCCTGCTGATAGGCGGCAGCATCGGCCTTGTGCTTGCGCGACGGGTACAGATGACGCAGATGCCCGAACTCGTCGCGATCCTGCACAGCCTGGTGGGCCTCGCCGCCGTGCTGGTCGGCTTTGCAAACTTCATGGATCACTCGACCGTATTGAGCGGCGCCGAGGCGACGATCCACGACATCGAGACCTATCTGGGCGTGCTGATCGGCGCGGTCACCTTCTCCGGATCGATCATCGCCTTCGGCAAACTGTCCGGCCGGATCGGCGGCAAGCCGATGATCCTGCCGGCGAGGCACTGGCTGAACCTGGGCCTGCTGCTCGCGTCGATCTGGTTCGGCGTCGAATTCGTCGGGCAGTCGGCGGCGGGCAGCGGCACATGGCCGCTTCTGCTCATGACGCTGGTCGCGCTTGCCTTCGGCGTCCACATGGTCATGGCCATCGGCGGCGCAGACATGCCGGTCGTGGTCTCGATGCTGAACAGCTACTCGGGCTGGGCCGCGTCGGCGACCGGTTTCATGCTGAATAACGACCTGCTGATCGTCACCGGCGCGCTGGTCGGCTCGAGCGGCGCGATCCTGAGCTACATCATGTGCCGCGCGATGAACCGCAGGTTCATCGCGGTCATCGCGGGCGGCTTCGGTACCGGCGGCGGCACGCCGGCGGCTGGCGGCGACGTGGAAGGCGAAGTCCAGCCCATCCAGTCGGACGAGGCGGCCGAGCTGCTAGCGAACTCGAAGGAAGTGATGATCGTGCCCGGCTACGGCATGGCCGTGGCGCAGGCCCAGCACACCGTCTACGAGATCACGAAATTGCTGCGCGAGAAAGGCATCAACGTGCGCTTCGGCATCCACCCCGTGGCCGGCCGCATGCCCGGCCACATGAACGTACTGCTGGCCGAAGCCAAGGTACCTTACGACATCGTTTTCGAGATGGACGAGATCAACGAGGACTTTCCGCATGTGGACGTGTCCGTCGTCATCGGCGCCAACGACATCGTCAATCCGGATGCACAGGAGAAACCCGACAGCCCGATCGCCGGCATGCCGGTGCTCGAGGTGTGGAAGGGCGGCACGACGATCGTGCTCAAACGCAGCATGGCCACGGGGTATGCCGGCGTCGAGAATCCTCTGTTTTTCAAGGAGAACACGCGGATGCTGTTCGGCGACGCCAAGGACAGCCTCGACGCCGTGCTGAAGGCGCTCTGAAGGACGGCGCGTCCCGGGAGATCTCGTGAACCACGACCCCCCCTGAGGCGGGTTTCTCAAGTGCCGACACCCCCGGAACCGGCGGAGCTTGCCCTCGTCCGAGTCGCTACGGCGACCGGC
The DNA here is from genome assembly GCA_965364575.1 of uncultured Gammaproteobacteria bacterium. Lineage (GTDB taxonomy): Bacteria > Pseudomonadota > Gammaproteobacteria > Steroidobacterales > XN24 > CAMYOC01. The sequence goes on along the minus strand of CBDTYJ010000152.1, from coordinate 4,258 downwards.
GGATCAACCGCCGCCGGGCGACCTGTTTTTCATCCGATCGATCACGCGCTGGCGCTGGGCCGGCGTCATGTCGCGAAAACGGTCGCGGACCCGCTCGCGCTGTTCAGGGGTCAGGTCCTGCCAGCGGTCCCTCAGCCGCTGGCGCTGCTCCGGGGATAGTTGCCGGAAACGGCGGAAGTTCTCGCGGATACGGTCCTGCTCGGCCGGCGGCATGGATTTGAAATCCCGGTAGCGATCTCGGATCCGTTGCCGCTGTTCCGGATCCAGGCTGCGCCAGCGGCGGAATCGCTCGCGGGCCAGCTCCTTCTGGTCATCGTCCATGGTCGACCAGCGCTCGGCACCTGCGGCCAGACGTTGCTGGCGCTCGATCGGAAGATTGTCCCATCGGTCACGCAAACCCTGCAGCACTTCCTGCTGGACCGGGCTCAGCTCCTCCCAGGGCTGGGCCCAGGCCGGGCATGTCGCCAGACTTGCCGCCGCCAGCAGCGCCATCAACCAGGGTCTAATCTTCATCTTGGTCGATCTCCGTCGTATCGGGGCCGGTCTCATGGTCCCCGCTTTCGTCCCCGGTCTCCGCCAGGGCCGCACCGAGCCAGTCCTCGTCCTGGGGTTCCCACAGTCCCAGGAACTCGAGCAATTCTTCATCCGGCGGCGGCCCCTCGGCCGCCGGCACCGTCGCCATGGCCACGAACCCCAGGGCCAGACAACTCAATCTCGTCCGCCAGCCTGCTGCCACGGCCTCAACCTATCTCCGGCTCGTCATCCAGCCAGAGATAGAAGTCCAGATCATCCAGCAGCTCCAGGTCTTCGTTGCCGAGCAAAATCTCCATGTCCTCCGCCGGCGGGTCAGCAGCGACCAGCGGGGCATAATCGCCCTCCGGCCCCGGCTGCCGGCTGAGCACGATCACCAGACCGGCCACTACCGCGGCCGCCACGCCGGCAGGGACCAGGACGGGCAAGGCCAATCGCGGCCTCGAACCTCTCCCCGCCGAAGCCAGGGCCCGCCGGCGGGCATCGGCCAGACGCCTGCGGACATCCGGCTCCAGGGCGTCCAGTTGCTGCCGGTAGAGCCGTGCGGCCCGCTCTTCCAGCCTGCGATCGTCTCGTTCAGCCATCCCAATGCTCCCCCAGCTGCTTCCGGAGCGCGGCGAGCGCCCTGAAATAATGTGTCTTTACGCTGCCACCCGAACAGCCCATGGCCGCCGCGGTCTCCTCCACGCTCAAGCCCTCGAAGCAGCGCAGGAGGAAAGTCTGCTGCTGCCGGGCCGGCAGTTCCCGTATCGCCGCCTGCAGCGCGGCCATCGCCTCGTCGTCCATCAATTCGCGATCGGGCTCCGCGCCCCGGCCCGCCGGCGCGGTCTCCACCGGATCCGGCATCTCGTCGTTCCGGCGCCAGAACATGACCCGATTGCGTACGGTCTGCCGTCGTTGCCAGTCCCGGGCCCGGTTGATCACGATGCGGAAGAACAGGGGCCGCCACTCCGCCTCCGGCCGCCTGGCATACCGGCCGGCGAACCGGATCATGGCATCCTGCACCACATCCAGGGCCTCGTCCGCATCAGCGATCATCGATTTCGCCATCACGTATGCCTTGCCCTCGACGCTGCGTAGAAATCCATCCAGTGCGGCGGTGTTATCCAGCGGTTTCTCCCATCCAGCTCGTCCTGATCCACAGGCGGGTCGGGCTCCCGTGAGAATCCGCCATCGGCAAGCCGGCTTCAAGGCTTCCGAAGGACGCCACCAGGGCCGTTGAATCTCCTCTCTGCAAAGGTTACAACGCCCGGGGAAGCCCCGGGTTGACAGCCACCGGCGCCAGGTCGGCGAAACACTTATACACACAGACCCTGCGTCCGCTAGTGTGACATCGATGTTACTTTACTGCTTTTCTCCGTAGTGTCTCTTAAGATATTGAATTTAATATTATTTTAGTTTTCATGCGTATTTTTTGGTCAAACCGAATGCCGCTCCGGGGATGCACGGACTTAATCGATCCTGCTACAGGCAATTCACAGACTTATCCACAGGTTCTGTGGACAAACGGTGGCTTGATTTGAAGCCCACTAAAGTGGTCCGGGTCGCCGTCAACGCTCCCCTCCGGAAAGTCTTCGACTATCTGCCGCCAGAGGACGGGCTGGCACCGGCGGCGGGTGCTCGAATCCGCGTGCCCTTCGGTCGCGCCGGCAAGATCGGTCTGATCATGGAAGCCGACGCGGACAGTGACCTGCCGGCGGCCCGGCTCCGGCGTGCGGACCGGGTGCTGGACGAGACGCCGGTGATCGACGATACCCTGCTGCGGCTGCTGGCCTGGTCCGCTGATTACTACGGCCACCCGATCGGCGAAGTGTGCGCCGCCGCCCTGCCCGGTTTGCTGCGCCGGGGCAGATCCCCGGAGGCCGCGGAGACCGCTTACCGCGCCACGGCCGCCGGGCTGGCCGTCGACCCGGGCGAACTCGCCCGACGCGCTCCCCGTCAGGCGGAATTGCTGGGGATACTCCAACAAGGTCCGGCCGGCGCGGGCGACCCGCGGCTCCAGACCCTGGCGGCGGGCTGGCGCGACGCCTTCCGCCGTCTGGCCGAGCGGGGCCTCGCCGAAACCTGCACACAGACGATCAGCCGTGAGGAACGGTGCGGGATTCGGGTCGGATCGGGACCGACACTGACCGACGACCAGCGAACCGCCGTGGACGCCATCGTCGGGACCCTGGACGGCTATCGGGGCATCCTGCTGCACGGCGCCACGGGCAGCGGCAAGACCGAGGTCTATCTGTCGGTGATCGAATCGGTGGTCCAGGCCGGACGCCAGGCCCTGGTGCTGGTCCCGGAGATCGGATTGACGCCCCAGCTTGTGGAGCGGTTCGGCGTACGCTTCGATTGTCCGCTCGCGGTACTCCACTCGGGGATGAGCGACGCCGAGCGCCTGGCCGCCTGGCGGGACGCCCGGCTTGGCGTCGCGCCGGTGATCATCGGCACTCGCTCTGCCGTATTCGCTCCGCTCCGGGATTGTGGCCTGATCATCGTCGACGAGGAACACGATCCCTCACTCAAGCAGCAGGACGGGTTCCGCTATTCCGCCAGGGACCTGGCTGTGGTCCGTGCGCGGATGAGCGGCGTCCCGGTGGTCCTCGGTTCCGCGACGCCCTCTCTGGAGACGCTGCAGAACGGCCGCAGCGATCGCTATCTGAGCCTGCTTCTGCCGGAGCGCCCCGGGGCCGCCCGGCATCCGGAACTCAAGGTCATCGATCTGAGACGGATGCCGGCCAGGGATGGTCTCAGCCCGCCGCTGCTCGCCGCCATGGAACGCCATCTGAAGGCCGACGGACAGGTGATGCTGTTCCTCAATCGACGCGGCTATGCACCGGTCCTGTTCTGTACCGATTGCGGCTGGTTCGCCGAATGCCCCCGTTGCGACGCACGCATGACTCTGCATCAGCGCTCCTCCCGATTGTGCTGCCATCATTGCGGCCGCGAGTCCGCACGGCCGGAGCGGTGCCCGGATTGCCGAAGTGAACTCAAACCGCTGGGCCAGGGCACCGAGCGGATCGAGGAGACCCTGAACCGCTTCTTCCCGGGATCCCTTGTAGCGCGTATCGACCGCGACGCCACCCGCAGCCGGGGCAGCCTGGATGCCATCCTCTCCGACATGCGTGCCGGCCGCACCCGGATCCTGGTCGGCACCCAGATGCTGACCAAAGGCCACGACTTTCCCGGCGTAACCCTGGTGGGCGTGCTCAACGCTGATCAGGGGCTGTTCGGCACCGACTTCCGCAGCGACGAGCGGCTGGCCCAGACCATCCTTCAGGTGGCCGGGCGAGCCGGCCGCGCCGACCGCCCCGGCGAAGTGCTCATCCAGACATCGTACCCGGAACACCCGCTGCTGCAGGACCTGATCCGGGACGGTTACGAGGCCTTCGCCGACGCCGCCCTGGCGCAACGGCGAGCGTCCGGGTGGCCGCCGTTCAGCCACCTGGCACTGATCCGGGCCGAAGCCCACCAGCCGGGCGGCGCCTTGTCATTCCTGCAGGCCTGCCGGGACTGGGGCAGACCGCTCGCGGGCCCCGGCGTGCGCTTGCTGGGGCCGGCTCCGGCGCCGATGGAGCGCCGCTCCGGCCGCTATCGCGCCCAGCTGCTGCTGCAGGCCGAACATCGGCCTCCCCTGCATCAGCTGCTGAACCAGCTCCTGGCCAGGATCGAGGGATCAAAACGGGCGCGCCAGGTACGCTGGTCACTGGACGTGGATCCGGTGGAGCTGTTTTGAGTC
>CBDTYJ010000151.1:0-6608 GCA_965364575.1 uncultured Gammaproteobacteria bacterium | reverse complement strand
GTGCCGGACGTGGCGGAGGGGCAGGGGGATTTCGAGCGCTTCCTGCAGGAGTACGAACTGATCTCAGAGATCCACCATCGCAACGTGGTCAAGATCTATGATCTCGGTATCGCCGACGACCACGCCTATATCGCCATGGAATATTTTCCCGAGGGCGATCTGCGCAAGCGGATCGGCCGCGGCCTGGATCCCGGCCTGGCGCTGGACTTCCTCGATCAGATGGCGCGGGCGCTGGTGGCGATCCACTCCATCGGTGTGCTGCATCGGGACCTGAAACCCGGCAACGTCATGGTGCGCGAAGACGGCTCGCTGGCGCTGATCGATTTCGGTCTGGCCAAGCAGCTGCGCACTGCGCTGGACATCACCCAGACCGGAGAGATCTTCGGCACGCCGTACTACATGAGTCCGGAGCAGGGGCACGGAGACCCGGTCGATGAACGGGGCGATCTCTACAGCCTCGGCGTGATCCTCTACGAAATGCTGACCGGGATGAAGCCTTTCGTGGCCGCGTCGCCCATGTCAGTCATCTATAAACACAGCCATGCCGCGATCCCGCGCCTGCCGCCGGCCGCCGAACATCTGCAGCCCATGTTCGACACCCTGATGGCGAAGGAGCCGATCGACCGGTTTCAGAGCGCGGCGGATCTGGTCGAAGCGATCGAGGCCTTGCGCGCGGCGGTCTGATGTCGGCATTGCCGGACCTGGAAATGAGTGCATTTCTCGGCGCACCCACGCCACCGGCCTGGGTAGAAGCGGCGCTGGATTCGATCGGCGTGCTCATCGTGGACCACGCCAACTGCGAGAAGAAGGCGGCGGCGTCCGCCCTGGCATTGATGAACCGCTACGGCGACAGGCGCGATCTGGTCCAGCGTATGTCCCGGCTTGCGCGCGAGGAGTTGCGGCACTTCGAACAGGTCCGCAAGCTGATGGACCAGACCGGTTTCGCCTGGCACCAGGTCTCCGCTGCCCGCTACGGCGGCGCTTTGCGTGCTGCCGCCGACAGGGGGGAGCCGGGGCGACTGGTCGATCTGTTGCTGATCGGCGCCTTTATCGAGGCGCGCTCCTGCGAACGATTCGCGCTACTGGCACCGCGGCTGTCCGAGCCTCTGGCGTCTTTTTACCGGGGATTGCTGGCCAGCGAGGCCCGCCATTTCAGGCACTATCTGGCGCTGGCGAGGCAGTATCGACGGTCGCTGTCAGAGCGGGACCTGGTCCGCCGGGTGGAATGCCTGCGCGTGGTGGAGAACGATCTGATCTGCGCACCGGATGACCAGCTCCGTTTTCACAGCGGCCCCCCACGCGTTTGAATCGGGACGCTTGATTACGGGCGCTTGGTTCCGGAGCGGTCTCACGTGGAGCGCGGCGCAGAGTCCGGGTCGCGGCTTCCCTGGTCGAACACGCCGGGACAGACAGTCCCGCAGTGCGGGCAGCATCCGGCGTCATCCAGATTCAGCGCCCGCAGCGAGCGCCCTTCGCGGCGGATCAGCGGCTCGGCGCAGCCCGCGCAGTAGGTGATGCCGCCCGGACCCGCTTCCATGGTGTCCGTGTAGACGAATTGCAGCCCGCTCTCCAGTGCCCGACTGCGCGCCCGCGACAGCGTCTCATCCGGTGTCGACGGGTACTGGCTCATCCTGAACCGAGGCTGGAAACCGGTAATATGCAGCGGGATTCCGGTCCCCAGCGTCCGGCCGATCCATTCGCTCATGCGGACAATGTCCTCGTCCGAATCGTTCTCACCCGGGATGAGCAGCGTGGAGATCTCTACCCACAGGCTGGTTTCCCCGACGAGGTAGCACAGCGTCTCCTTGACCGTCTCCAGATCGCCACCGCAAACCTCACGGTAGAAGCGCTCCGAGAACCCCTTCAGATCCACCTTGGTCGCGTCCATGGCCTGGAAAAATTCGGCCCTGGCCCCGGCACAGATATAGCCCGCGGTGAGCGCGACGCAGCGCACGCCGCGGGCATGGCAGGCCGCGGCCACATCGATTGCATACTCCAGATACACGACCGGATCGTTGTAGGTCAGCGCGATGCTGGGACAGCCGTTCGCCACTGCGGAAGCAGCGATCTCCTCCGGGGTGGCGCGCGCAGCCAGCGCGTCGGTCTCCCGGGCTCTGTCCGGATCCCAGTTCGGACAGCACAGACATGACAGATTGCAGCCGGCGGTTCCGAAGGACAGTGTCGAACTGCCGGGCAAAAAGTGATTCAGGGGTTTGTTCTCGATGGGGTCGACGCAAAAACCGCTGGATCGGCCATAGGAAGTGAGCACCAGCTGATCCTTGTGGCAGGCGCGGACATAACAATGACCCCGCTGACCATCGGTCAGCCGGCAGCGGCGGGGGCAGAGTTCACATTGGACCTCGCCCCCCTCGTCCAGGTGCCAGTGGCGTGCCGGGACGTTTCGGGACGGGATTCTGGCGATTTCCATCGCTTTCCACCTTGGCCCCATCGATCCTCCCGATCATAGTCCCCTGAATCGGCGCTGCATTGATCTGGGTTCGCAAACGGGGACTTTTTTCGCCGGAACGGCGCGAGCGGTGGGATCAGCGGGGCAGACGCAACAGCCGATAGCCGTCGGCGTCCCAGCGCAGCACGCTGCCCTCCTGATGCCAGTCGCCGAGCACGATGCGGGTCGACGGCGTCTCGTCCAGAATAAAATGGTGGATCGCCGGACGATGGGTATGCCCGTGGATCAGGGTGTGGACCCCGTGTTCCCGTATAGCCTGCTCGACTGCGCCTTGATTGACGTCCATGATCTCGGCCGGTTTGCCCGAGGTCTCCATACGGCTGGCGTCCCGGGCCTGTCGGACCATGGCGATGCGGTGATCGGCAGAACGGGCGAGGAACTGCTGCTGCCAGAGAGGATCCCGGACCATGCCGCGGAAACGCTGGTATTCGACATCGTCGGTGCAGAGGGTATCGCCGTGCATCAGCAACACCGGCTCGCCTTCGATAGCCATGATCGCGGGGTCCTCGAGCCGGCGGCAGCCGCTGCGGGCCTCGAATACGTTGCCGACCAGGAAATCCCGGTTGCCGGGCATAAAGAAGCCGTCGGTACCGGAAGCGGTAAGCGTATGGAGCGCGTGGACGACCCGGTGCTTGTCGGGGTCGGGATCGTCGTCCCCGATCCAGGATTCGAACAGATCGCCGAGGATAAAGAGCGCCCTCGCCGACGCGGCGTCGCCGCTCAGGAAGTCGAGGAATTGATCGATGATCTCCGGCTGGCTCGAATCCAGATGCAGGTCCGAGACGAACAGGGTGGTCATGGCTCAATCAGCCGGGAGCAGCCGCATGGACTCGATGATGACCGGCGATTGTGGCGCCTCCGAGCGGAACGGCCCGGCCGGACCGGTCGGCAGGCTGGCGATGGTATCCAGCACATCGAGACCCTCCACCACGCGGCCGAACACGGCATAGCCCCATCGCGCCGCTCGCGGATCCAGCGCGGTGTTGTCGGTCAGATTGACGTAGAACTGGCGATTGGCCGAGTGGGGGGTGCCCATGCGCGCCATGGCCACCGTACCCCGCTCATTGCTGAGCCCGTTGCCCGATTCGTTGGCGATATCGCCCTTGCTCGGCAGTTCGGCGAACTCCCGGTCGTAGCCGCCCCCCTGGACGACGAAGCCCGGGACCACCCGATGGAAGATGCTGCCGTCGTAGCCGCCTTCCCGGACATAGGCGAGGAAGTTGGCGACCGATATCGGCGCACGCGGGCCGTCCAGTTCCATGACGAAGCTGCCGTGGCTGGTTTCAACCTGGATTTTCGGGTACGGCGGGATATCCGCATCCTCCGCGTGGGCCGCATGGGCAACAAGGCTCAGGCCGGATAGAAGCAGGATACAGAAGGTTCGCATTTCGTTCCCCTCCGCCGATCTGGATGCGATCAAGGTAAATCAAGCCGGAGGGCGCTGGCAATGTGCTGTCGCTGCTGGCCCGGCCCGGTCCACAGCCCCTCTCGTCCGGGTCCGGCATCCGGTACTATTGGCCGCTATGTCTGACCGCTTGCGCACCCGATTCGCCCCCAGTCCGACCGGCCGGATGCACCTGGGAAACCTCCGTACGGCGCTGTTCAATTTCCTGCTGGCCCGCGGCGCCGGCGGGCAGTTCATCCTGCGGATAGAGGATACCGACGTCCGGCGCAGCGACGAGGCGCACCGGCGGGCCATCGAGGATGACCTGGGCTGGCTGGGCCTGGAGTGGGACGAGGGTCCGGGAGGGGACGGCGGAGGGTCTTCCTTCCTCCAGAGCGAGCGCGCGGCGGTCTACGAGGAATTGCTCGCCCGTCTCCAGGAGCGGGGCTTTGTCTATCCGTGCTGGCGCACGGCCGATGAGTTGAAGGGTTTCCGCGCCGATCGCATCGCGGCGGGGAGGCCGCCGGTGTACGACCGCGACTGGGGCCGGCTCCCCGACAGCGAGATCCGGGCCCGGGGAGAAGCCGGACAGCGGCCGGCGCTGCGCTTCCGGGTCCCGGAGCAGGGGACGACGGCATTCGATGATCTGGTCAGGGGTCCACAGCGTTTCGGCCTGGCCGACATCGGCGACTTTGTCGTCCGCCGGGCCGACGGCAGCTCGGCATTCTTCTTCGTCAATGCGGTGGACGACGGACTCATGGGCATCACCCACGTATTGCGCGGCGAAGATCACCTGAGCAATACGCCCCGCCAGATCCTCATCCTCGAGGCGCTGGACCTGCCCGTGCCGCGATACGGGCACCTGCCGATGCTGCTCGGGCCCGACGGCTCGCCGCTGTCCAAACGCAGCGGCAGCGCCAGCCTGGCCGACCTGCGCCGGGCCGGATTCATGCCGGCGGCCATCGTCAATTACATCGCGCGCCTGGGCCACGCGTTCGACACGGGTGAATTCATGGACATGGCCGGACTGGCGGCCCATTTCGACCTGGAACGGGTCGGACGGGCGCCGGCCCATTTCGATGGCGACCAGTTACGCCACTGGCAGTCCCTGGCCGTCCACCATTGCGACTTGCGCACTCTCGAATCCTGGGCCGGAGAGCAGGCCATGGAGACGGTACCGGCCGGGAGTCGCGACCGATTCCTCGCCCTGGTGCAGCCGAATATCCTCTTTCCGGCCGAGGTCGCGGACTGGGCCGCCGTGTTGTTCGATCACGGACTGGAATTCGGGGCGGGGGTCGGCGAGCGATTGAGCGCGGTCGAGCCCGGTCTTTTCGCCGCCTGTCTGCAGGCCCACCAGGCCGGGGCCGATCTGAAGTCCATGGCGGCTGCGGTGCGCGAGGCCACCGGCGCCCGCGGCCGGGATTTTTTCATGCCCCTGCGTCTCGCTCTGACCGGTCTGGACCACGGCCCGGAACTGGGGCCGCTGTTGAGCCTGATGCCCCCCGATATCGCCAGGGAGCGATTGACGCGATGGGCCGGACCCGCTTCCGCCCGGGAGGAGACCCGATGATCCAGTTGCACGACTCCCTGAGCGGCCGCAAGCAGGCCCTCGAGACCATCGAACCGGGCAAGGTCCGCATCTATGTGTGCGGGGTCACCGTCTATGACCTCTGCCATATCGGTCACGCCCGGGCCTACGTCGTGTTCGATGTGGTCATCCGCTATCTGCGCTGGCGCGGATTCGAGGTGACTCACGTACGCAATATCACCGATATCGACGACAAGATCATCACCCGGGCCGCCGAAAACGGCGAGGCGGTCGAGCAGTTGACGGCGCGTTTCATCGAGGCCATGTACGAGGATTTCGACGCGCTGGGCATCGACCGCCCGGACCTGGAACCCCGGGCCACCGAGCACATGGACGAGATCCTGGAGATGATCGGTGTCCTGATGGAGAAGGGTCACGCCTACCAGGCGGACAACGGCGATATCTTCTATCGGGTGGCGAGCTTCCCGGATTACGGCAAGCTGTCCGGCAAGCGCCCCGAAGACCTGCGGGCGGGTGCCCGCATCGACGTGGACCAGGCCAAACACGATCCTCTGGACTTCGTGTTGTGGAAGGCGGCCAAGCCCGGCGAGCCCCAGTGGCCGTCTCCGTGGGGGCCGGGCCGTCCGGGCTGGCATATCGAGTGCTCGGCCATGTCGACCCGGGCCCTGGGCGAGGAGTTCGACATCCATGGTGGCGGCATGGATCTGAAATTCCCCCATCATGAGAACGAGATCGCGCAATCCTGCGGCGCCAGCGGCGCCGGTTTTGCCCGCTACTGGATGCACAACGGCTTCGTGCGGGTCGATGAAGAAAAGATGTCCAAATCCCTGGGCAACTTTTTCACCATCCGCGAGGTGCTGAAGCGATACCGCGGCGAGGTCATCCGCGGGTTCGTCCTGTCCAGCCACTACCGGAGCCCGCTGAACTACTCCGATGAGAACCTGGATCACGCCAGGGCCGCCCTCGATCGCCTTTACACGGCGGTGCGAGGCGTCGATCCGGGATCCGAGGCCGATCCATCCGTGCTGGATGCTTTCCGCGAGGCCATGGACGACGACTTCAATACCGCCGAGGCGCTCGCCGTGTTACAGAGCGCTGCTCGGGGCCTGAATACGGCCCGGGCCGAGCGGGACGATACCCGTGCCGGCGCCCTGGCGGCGGCGATACGGGAGGCAGGTGGCGTCCTGGGGCTGCTGCAGGAAGACCCC
>CBDTYJ010000150.1:0-6679 GCA_965364575.1 uncultured Gammaproteobacteria bacterium | reverse complement strand
TTCAGCGAGGAGGCGAGGGGACCCGCTACCGGGAAGGCGAGATCCACGCGCCCACCGGTCCGACCCTGCAATGCAAGGGCTGGGTCCAGGAGGCGGCCCTGCGCATGCTGATGAATAACCTGGACCCGGCGGTGGCTGAGCATCCGGAGCGGCTCATCGTCTATGGGGGGATCGGTCGCGCCGCACGCAACTGGGAGTGTTACGACGCCATCGTCGAGTCCCTGCGCCGCCTGGATAACGATGAGACGCTGCTGGTGCAGTCAGGCAAGCCGGTCGGCGTGTTCAGGACCCATGAATTTGCACCCCGTGTCCTGATCGCCAATTCCAACCTGGTCGGCAAGTGGGCGAATTGGGAGCACTTCTTCGAACTCGACCGGAAAGGCCTGATGATGTACGGGCAGATGACCGCCGGTTCGTGGATCTACATCGGTTCTCAGGGCATCGTCCAGGGCACTTACGAGACCTTTGCCGAGGCCGTGCGCCAGCACTACGGCGGCAAGGCCGACGGCCGCTGGCTCCTCACAGGCGGTCTCGGGGGCATGGGCGGCGCGCAGCCGCTCGCGGCGGTCTTCGCCGGGCTCAGCTGCCTCGCGGTAGAGGTGGATCCCAGTCGTATCGAAAAGAGGCTGGAGACCGGCTATCTGGATCATGCCGCCGAAGATCTCGACGAGGCGATGGCCTTGATCGACCAAGCCGCCGGTGAAGGCCAGGCCGTGTCCGTCGGGCTGCTGGGCAATGCCGCAGAAGTGTTCGACCAGATAGAGCGCGGCGGGCGCGCGCCGGACCTGGTCACGGACCAGACCTCGGCCCATGACCCTCTCAACGGCTACATCCCGGTCGGCTACGACCTGGCCCAGGCCGCCGAACTGAGGGAAAGCGATCCGCAGGCCTACGTCCTGAAGGCCAAGGATTCCATGGCGCGCCAAGTCAGGGCGATGCTCGGCTTCCACCATCGCGGCATCCCGACCTTCGACTATGGCAACAATATCCGCGCCATGGCCCAGGATGCGGGGGTGGAGAACGCCTTCGACTTCAAGGGGTTTGTGCCCCTGTATATCCGGCCGCTGTTCTGCGAGGGTATCGGCCCGTTCCGATGGGCGGCGCTGTCGGGTGATCCGGAGGATATCTTCCGTACCGACGACAAGGCGAAGGCCCTGTTCCCGGACAAGCCGGGGCTGCACCGGTGGCTGGATGCCGCCCGCGAGCGCATCCGCTTCCAGGGCTTGCCGTGCCGCATCTGCTGGCTGGGATACAAGGAGCGGCACCGCCTCGGGCTCGCGATCAATGACATGGTCCGCAGCGGCGAACTCAAGGCGCCGGTGGTGATCGGGCGCGATCATCTGGACGCCGGCTCCGTCGCCTCGCCCAACCGGGAGACCGAGGGCATGCGCGATGGCTCCGACGCGGTGGCGGACTGGCCGCTGCTCAACGCTCTGCTCAACACTGCCAGCGGCGCGTCCTGGGTGAGTTTCCACCACGGCGGTGGCGTCGGCATGGGCTATTCGCTGCATGCCGGCGTGGTGATCGTCGCCGACGGCAGCGAACGGGCCGAGCGCCAGCTGGCGCGGGTGCTGGTCAACGATCCGGGTACCGGCGTCATGCGCCATGCCGACGCCGGTTACGAGCGGGCGCTGGAAGTGGCTCGGGAGCGCGGTCTGGATCTGCCCATGGCGGGCCGCTGATCCCGTGTCGGAGGTGGAGGCAATCGGGCCGGGACGCCCGTCCGGCCGTGTGTCGCATCCGCGCGGCGTCGGCGTGGATGGATGCCGGGGCGGCTGGTTGTTTTTTTCCGGTCACGATGACAGCTTCAGGTGGGGTCTTGCGACCGGATTCAGCGAGGTACTGGACCAGACGCTGCCCGGCGGCCCGGTGCTGGTCGACATCCCCATCGGTCTTGCCGGGAGCGACTGCCCGGTGCGCCCCTGCGACACGCTGGCGAGACGCCGTCTCGGCCCCCGCGCCGCCAGCGTGTTCCCGACCCCCAGCAGAGCCGCGCTGGAATGCGCCGATTATGCCAGCGCCAGCGAACGCAACCGCAGTGTCACCGGCCGCAAACTGTCGCGCCAGACCTGGAATCTGATGGACAAGATCCGCGAGGTGGATGGGGTGCTGGCGAACCGCCCGGACGCCAGCGAGGTAGTTCGGGAATCCCACCCCGAGCTCTGCTTCGCGGCCCTGGCCGGCGGGCGGCCGATGCGCCATTACAAAAAGACGGAATCGGGATTTGAGGAAAGAGTGGAGATCCTCTGCGCCTGCTGGTCCGACAGCCGGCGTCTTCTGACAAAGGCGTTGGACTCCCTGGGTCGGGCGGAGGTCGCCCGCGATGATGTGGTCGATGCCCTGGCCCTGGCGCTCACCGCGAGCCTCGATGCCAGCGAGCTGGAGACGTTGCCGCTGCATCCGGGCCATGACGAGGCCGGGCGGCTGATGGCCATTACCGCGCCGAGGTGGCCGTCATGACCCCGTCGAAGGGATTTGGCCGTCGACGGGCGACAATGAGTCTATCCCGCCGGGCGCTCCTTTGCGCGTTTGTCCTCGTGCAGGTGCCGGAGCCCGCCACCGTGAGTGCGGACGAGCCGCCGAACGCGAGCGACCCGGAGCAGGAGGTCGTGGTCCTGCTGCATGGCCTGGGCCGCAACGCCGGTTCCATGGCCTTGATGGAGCAACGGCTGACGGGCGCGGGATATCGGGTTCACAATATCGACTATCCGTCACGCAAGGCGCCGCCCGATACGCTGGTCGCCCTGGTCGCGGAGTCCGTCGCGGCCTGTTGCGCGGAGAGCCCGAGGGTGCATTTCGTGACTCATTCTCTGGGCGGGATTCTCGCTCGCGCCTATCTGGCTGCAGAGGCGCCGGTCAATGCGGGCCGCCTGGTCATGCTGGCGCCGCCCAACCGGGGCAGTGAGCTGCCGGACGTGCTGGGAGATCAATGGCTGTTCGAGTTCATCATGGGGCCCACCGCCAGCGAGCTGGGTACGGATCCCGCCAGTTTTCCGAACCGGCTGCCGTTGCCACCGGTGCAGACCGGCGTCATCGCCGGGACCGGCAGCATCAATCCCATCGGCACGCTCGTGATCCCGGGCGAGGACGACGGCATGGTCTCGGTGTGCCGGACCTGGATCGAGGGTCTCGCGGATTTTCTGGTCGTCCCGCAGACGCACGCGTTCATCATGCGATCGACCCGCGTCACCGAGCAGGTGATCCGTTTTCTCGGTGTCGGAGCCTTCGACCACGAGGATGACGATCTCACCGCTCGTTATCTGGAGCAATGCATGGAAGCGGAGCAGGGGGCAGGCCTCGAAGAGTCCGGCAGGGGGCTATGAGCGGCCCGCAACCCGAATGGATCGCGACCTCAGTCGAGGATCTGCGATTACGGTTCGCCATCCCCGGCGATGCGGGACTGGTGCTGGACTTCATCCGGAGACTCGCCGTCTACGAGAAGCTGGCCCATGAAGTAGAGGCCAGCGAGCAGGATATCCACGATGCCATGTTCGGGCCTCGACCGGTGGCGGAGACGGTGCTGGCATTCTATGGTCAGGCAGCCGTGGGCTTCGCCTTGTTCTTCGAGAATTTTTCGACCTTCCGGGGCAAGTCGGGGCTCTACCTGGAAGACCTGTTCGTGGAGCCCGAAGCGCGTGGGCTCGGTGTCGGACGCACCCTGTTGTCCTTTCTCGCCCGGACCGCCCGCCAGCGCGGCTGGTCCCGCATGGAATGGTCAGTGCTGGACTGGAACACGCCCGCGATCGACTTTTACCGGACCCTGGGTGCCGAAGCCATGGGCGACTGGATGGTGTTCAGGCTGAAGGAGGAAGACCTGGAGACGCTGGCCCGTTCCTTCCCGTCTCCTGCCAGCTGCTCCCCTTCCAACCCGTCGCCATCCAGCCCCTCGCCATCCAGTTAATCCTCCGGCCGCTCAGCGGTCTTGCGGGCCCATACGCCGGTCTCCAGGCGTCCGCGCCAGTCCATCACGAAGCTCAGATAATAGGCGAGCATGAGGTAAGAACCGATCCACTGGGCCGGGCGTCCGATCTCGCGGATTCCCAGCAGACGTCCGACGATCACGGTCACCAGCACCACCGTCTGCGCCACCACGATCCAGCGCTTCAGACTCAGCGATCGCGCCGGGACTATCCGGGGCTGCCGGCGGGCGAGGCGTCCGCTCTCGATCGTGGCCAGTAGCTGAGCCACGTACGCGGTCAGGAAATACACCGAGGCGCCCAGCGAATGGAGGATCCACGCGGTTTCTTCCGTGCCCTGAAGCATGAGTTCCGAGAACAGCAGGGCGACGGAACCGCTGACGCCCAGCCCGGCGATGCGTCTCGCGCGCCCCAGGTCTGCCGCGGTCTCGCCGTGGAGGGCGAACCAGGCGCCTGCCAGCTTCCAGACCGCGATCAGGAGCCCACAGACGATGACCATGCCTACACGGAAGACAAACGACTCGGGCGGTTGCAGACCGGTGTGGGTGATATCGGTGCAGCTGCCCGCCGGCGGCAGGCACCAGGCAACGTGACCGTTCGCGGCTGCCATCAGATAGGTGGTCGCGAAAAGGACGGCGGGGAAGAGGGCCGCCAGGCCGGCCAGCAAGGTTGGCGAGACGGTCTTCTCCAGCCGGCCGTCCAGCCGTGGCCGATCGGGTCGTCGGTCTGTCATCGCCGTCTCCAGGCGTCGTCGTATTCGGTTGCCCGTCGTCGGCGCGCGGGTTTGCGGAGGGCTGGGTTGTCGGGCATCGTCATACCTTAACCGATCGTCACCGGTATCCGAGATATCCACCACGAGCGCGGCACAATATCGCGGCGCTGCTAGTGAACGGCCGCGGCCGCTGTCATATCCTTGGCACTGTGATGGCTGCTCCGATTTTGCGGGCGTCTCGAAAAAAGGCTGCGCGAATGTCCCTGACGATGACCGACAAGATCAGACTGCTCGGCGAGATCGTCCGCTGGCGGCTGGGCTGGGACCGCCGCGACCTGGATGGAAAAACCGGAGCCGGGCTTTCCGACAAATTCGTCAGCGGCCGCGAAGCCGCGCTGCGGATCCCCGACGGCGCGACTGTGATCAGCTGCGGGATGGCCGGCAATGCCCGCTGCTCGGCTTTCTTCTGGGCCGTCAGCGAAGCATTCGTCCGTCATGGTCGTCCCCGCGATCTGACCTGGATCTCGGTCGGCGCCCAGGGCGGGCGCGGCAAGGCCCCGGGCACGGTGGAGGAACTGGCCCGGCCCGGTCTTTTGCGCCGGTATATCAGCGGCCATGTGGAGACGGCGAAAGCCCTGCTGAAACTGGCCGGGTCCGACCGTCTGGACCTTCACGTCCTGCCTCAGGGCGAGCTGGTCTGGTTGATCGAAGGCCAGGCTGACGGTCGCGACCGACTGCGGAGCCGCACCGGTGTCGGCACGTTCCTGGATCCGCGCTGCGGCCCCGGGTCGGTGGTCTGCAGTCGCGACGATACGCAGTTCATCCGCGCGGTCGGGGAGGATCTGGAGTACCGAATACCGCCTATCGATTGCGCGCTGTTCTCGGCCGCCGCGGCCGATGCCGCCGGCAACGTCTACCTGACCGATATGGCCACACTGACGGAGACGCGCGAAGCGGTACGAGCGGCGCGGCGCAACGGCGGATTGGCGATGGCCGTGGTCGCTGCCGTGTGCGCGGATGATCCGGCCGCGCCGAGAGTCGCGGCGGAAGACATCGATGCCATCGTCGTCAACCGGTGGAACGAGCAGTCGGTGATGGCGCCCCAGAGCCGGCCGTGGCGCCTGTTCTGCCCGGGCGGCGACGGCGATGATCACGCGGCGATCGAGAAGCTGCGCTTCGTCAACCGGGTGTTGGGCATCACCCCCGTACGTGGGCCGGTGGATATGGCGCTGGGACGTCTGGGTGCCTCGCTGTTCTCAAACGTCGTGCGGCCCGGGGCTCACGTCAATATCGGCGTTGGCTATCCGGAAGAAGTGTGCCGGGAAGTCTATGAGAGCGAACTGCACCGGGATCTGGTGTTTACGACCGAGACCGGCGTTTACGGCGGGCTGCCGGCACCGGGTATCTATTTTGGTGGCGCGGTCAATCCCGAGCGGTTCGAGTCGTCGGCGTGGATGTTCCATCACTATCGAGAACGCCTGGATGCCGCGGTGCTGGGTATCCTCGAGGTGGACAGCGCCGGCAACGTCAATGTGTCGCGGCGTGGCCCGCGGGTCGCGGATTACGTCGGGCCGGGCGGGTTTCCGACGATCGTCGATTGCGCCCATACGGTGATCTTTGTCGGGACCTGGATGGCTAAAGCCCGCTGGAAGGTCGACGGTGGAGAGATCCGCCTGGTCCAGCCAGGCAGACCGAAATTTGTCGACACCGTGAGCGAGGTCACGTTCAATGGAGCCCGCGCCCTGGCAGACGGCAAGCGGGTTTATTATGTGACCAACGTGGGCGTCTTCCGGCTGGGCGGGCAGGGGCTCGAGCTTATCTGGCTGATGCCGGGTGTCAATCTTGAGCGGGACGTGATCGGTCAGTGTGGCGCGCGCTTCCGGGTGGCCGATCCGCTGCATCGGGTCGATCGGGCGGTCGTCAGTGGCCGCGGTTTCACACTCGGCTGGAATTCGGGGCCGGCAGCAGCCTGAAGGGAAAAAAGGGAGAGACAGAGATCATGCATGGAGGCGACCGGGTTGCCGAGGTACTCAAGGCCCAGGGTGTGCGC
>CBDTYJ010000149.1:0-6734 GCA_965364575.1 uncultured Gammaproteobacteria bacterium | reverse complement strand
GCAGCCCGCGACAACCAGCGCACGTCCGCCCGGGCGGAGTCGCCGCCGAGCCGTCCGGCCAACTCCGGCCATACAGACGACAGATCCCGATCGAATTGCCAGGGCGGGCGGATGAAGGCGAGACCGCTGCCGTTGAGCCGGCCACCGCTGTCCGCCGGGCGCACCATGAGTTCCGCAAGCAGCACCGGACCGAGTCTCGCCGTGGCGAGGCTCCGATAGAAGCCGCGCAATTCGCGCCGATGCTTGATCGGGTACCAGACCATGAAGATGCCGGTCGGCCAGCGGCGCCCACCCTTTTCGAGGGCCGGAAAGAGACGCTTCAATTCGCCGGCGTCTTCGTAGGGAGGATCGATCAGCACCAGTCCTCGACGCGGCATGGGCGGCAGCAGTGCCTGCAGGGCCTCGTAGCCATCGCGGTGGTGGACGCCGAACCGGCGGTCTCCAGCGAGATTCTGACGAAGCAGCCTGCATTGTTCGGGATCGATTTCGCACACCAGGGCCCGGTCGCTCTCGCCCATCATCTGTTGGGCGATCATCGGCGATCCGGGATAGACCTCGATCCCGCCGGACCGGTTCTGGAACGAACGGATCAGCTCGAGATAACGGCCGAGAGCGCCGCGGGGAGGCGGGCCCGAGGCCAGCTTGCGGATGCCGTGATCCGCCTCGCCGGAACGCCGTGCTTCGCCTGCGGCAAGGTCATAACGACCCGCGCCGGAGTGAGTCTCCACGTAAGCGAAAGGCTTTCCCTTGGCGGCGAGCCGCCCGAGCAGACATACGAGTCCGACGTGCTTGGCGACATCAGCGAAATTCCCGGCATGAAAGACGTGGCGGTAGTTCATCAATACTCGTCGTACTTCGCAGCGCTGCCGCGGACCTTCGCGGCAGGATACTTGTGGCGATTGTGCTCGATCTTCCTGGCGACCGCCGCCGGCAGGTCGATGTCCAGGCCATCGGCCAATCTGACCAGATAGATCAGGATATCGGCCAACTCTGCTTCGATACGAGCTCGACGATCCGGGTCTGGCCGCTCGCTCTCCTCCGGCGATAGCCACTGGAACTGCTCCACCAGTTCCGCTGCCTCGACGATCAACGCCATAGCCAGATTCTTGGGCGCATGGAACTGTTCCCAGTCGCGCTCCTCGGCGAACACCCTGAGCTCGTCAGCCAGCTTGTCGAAAGAGAAGGGCTGCATGGTCACTCCGAAGACAGAACGGGGCGCCCGCAGGCGCCCCGCAAGGCAGACTCGATTATGCCACCGCGTTCGGCGGTGACGGCAGTTATTTCGGCACGCGCAGGATCATCCGCGCGGCCACGCCGGCATGATCGGAAGGCCACAGGCCACTGGGCGTCTTGTCGCCCGGCTCGTCGCCCAGCACCTCAGCCCTGACGCCACGTACCACCGGGCCGCCGTAATGATCGGGCGCCTGGCGAACCCAGACCTGATCGATCCGCTGGCTGAATTCCGATTCCTCGTTGCGCAGCAGTCCATCCTGACAGCAGGTCAGACCCGCTTCAAAGGGGCCGCGCCGCAGGTTCCATGCATCGATGTAACCGATTTGGCTCATGATCGCGTAGGGCGTCGGACACAGATTACCGGGAGTGCCGTCGGGGAAGAGGCAGGGTACCAGGGGCCCGGCGCCGGGATCGGAATTAAAGTCCCCCACCAGCACGATGGTGTGATCGTCGAAGAACAACGGCCCGGCGCTGGGGCATTCCGGATCCGGCGGGCCGACCAGCTCGAACGCCTGAAGGCTCTGGAAGGTGCTGAATACAGGCTGTTCCGAAATCTCCAGATGGGTATTGACGAAGCGGTATTCCCGCCCGTTCACCCGGGCGTCGACCATGGTGTAGCCGCGCAGTATCTGTGGCAAAAGCGGAAACAGCAGGCTGTCCTCCGGCACCGGCACACCGGCGCAGAAATTCGCGCCCACGGGATTGCTGGTTTCCACGTCCTCCCGGGCCAGGATGACGTCGCGGTCCGTGATCGAGACAGTGGCCAGACCGAAACCTTCGATAAACAGCGGCAGCCCCGGAATGTCGATATTGGTGACCTCGGCCACCGCCCGGTAACGGTCCCCATCCGCATTGAGCTGGTCCAGCAGGATCTCCAGGTAGTCGTCGTCGAGCAGGCAGAATCCCGGATCTGCCACAGCGCAGACCCGCAGCACATAGACTTCCTGCAGGCCTATCAGATGGGAATCCCCCGCCAGCATCCCGTCGGCGAGGCTTACCGCGCGCTCCCGATAATCGGTGGCCAGGATCTGTCCGATCACCAGCTGGGCCAGTTCGGCGAACTCCTCCGGCGTCTCGGCGCTGAAGGGCAGGAAGATATCGCCGCCCACGTACAGATTCTGCGTCATCACCTGGAGCTGCCCGGCGCGGAAGCTGCGGTCCTCGTCGCCGGCCACCGCGACGCTCGCCGTGAGCAGAAGACAGACGGTAAGGATCGCGCAAGCGGCTCTTGAGATGTTGTTGTTCATGGTCACCCCCCCGGCGACGTTAACGTGTCACGTACCGAAGTATAGGCAGTACCGGCCAGAGGACGGCAGAGCGGGCGTTATGTCAAAAGCAGATGCCGATCGCCGATCGGTTTATTGGGTTTCGAGGCGCCGGAATTTCTGCTCCATGGGCGAATCGAATATGGATCTCCCGTCCGGGGTCAGGGCCCGCTCCCAGCTGCCGTAGACAGGGTTCGGCAGGATGAACCAATTCCGGCCCCACTCGTCCATGTGCTGCCGGGCCAGGCGCTGCCGCGTGTCGGCATCGGTGCCTGGCGGGACGGAGATGAAGTCCTCCAGGTCGTCACCCAGAATCTGCATGATCCGGAAGCGTGCGCCGATCCACTGCCGGCGGGTGCTCTTGTCCCCGGTCCATTCGGGCCGTTCGTTGCGGGTCAGCACCACGTCGATGTCCTGTCGAAGCGGGAATCCCCGCGCCTCCAGATTGCGTCGGGTAGCCGGCTCCAGCTCGACGCGGCGGTTGGTGACATAGAACACGGTCAGGCCGCGGTCGGCGACGTAGTGCAGATAATCCAGCGCACCGGGCACCGGCGGGGCGGAGGCCTCGTTGACCCAGGCCGTCCAGTCATCCCGGTGGAAACCGCGCCGGGCGAGGATCGACCGGGCCGTCTGGCCGGAGTTGTCCAGCACCGTCTCGTCCACGTCGACGATCAGCGCCATGGGGCGCCCGTCCCCGCCCCGGGCGAGGATCTGGTCGAGCTGGTGGCGGGCCATATCGAAGGCCTGGTGCGTGATCACCGCATACTCGGCGCTGGTCTGCACCCACAGCGTGCTGTGCAGGCGTTCATCGGGAGGCGGAGTGGCGCATCCCGTCAGGGCGGCCACGGCCAGCAGACCCAGGACGGCACATCTGTCCTTTACCCACCCGGTGCCCGGTGGCGTCTTCCTGGGAGATAGGGCACGGCGGTAGATCAAGCAGTCGCTCCTGAGTCGGGATGCTGGCGGCAGACAGCCGGATTATAGGGCGAACGCATCCCGGGGGCGTGCCGTCCGGGCGGGGACCGTGGCCCGGGCACCCGCCTCCAGGCTGTTGGCGCCGGATCCCGGGCTGCGCTATGTTTAGCGGCCTTCGGGCCGCGCGAGGATCGCATCGATCTCGTCCCGGGACCCGCGCCATGCTCCCGGCCTGCCCCAACTTCGACCAAGGAAGCCGTCAATGAAGACTCGCAGCTATCTGTCCCTGATCCTCGGCCTGGTCCTCGCGGCCGCGTGCAGCAGGGAGACGCCTCCGGCTCCGGTGGCCCAGACCGATCAACCGCCAGCAGCCGGCGAGACCGAGGCGAAATCCCGCAGCCAGACCGCCGTGGAGTACGAAGCGTCTTGCGCCGCCGGCATCGCCGGGGCCCGCGACCAGTTCGCCAGCCTCGAGGGTCTGCAGGGGGAGGCGACGGTCAAGAGCGTGCTCGAGCCTTACAACACCCTGCAGCGGGACCTGATCAACGTCTACTATCCGGCCCAGCTCTACTTCCTCACCCATCCGGACGCCGACGTGCGCGCGGCGGCCGCTGACTGCGAGCAGCAGGCCAACGATCTGGATACCGAGATCGGCCTGTCGCGCCCGCTCTACGAGGCCATCGCCGCCGTGGATGTGAGTGACGCCGATGCGGAGACCCGATTCTTCGTCGAGCAGACGCTACGGGATTTCCGCCTCAACGGCGTCGATAAGGATGAGGCCACCCGGGACAGGATCCGGATGTTGAACGAGGAGATCACAAAACTGGGGCAGCAGTTCGACAGCAACGTCCCGGCCGACGTGCGCAGCATCACCGTGGACGACCCGGCGCGCCTGTCGGGCATGCCCCAGGACTGGATCGACGCCCACGAGCCGGGGGCCGACGGCAAGATCACGATCACCACCGATTACCCGGACTACATCCCCTTCCTGCGCTATGCCGATGACGACGAGCTGCGCCGGGCGCTCTACATGGAGTACCAGAATCGCGCCTACCCCAAGAACAGGCCGGTGCTGGAAGCCCTGATCCAGAAGCGTCACGAACTGGCCCAGCTGACTGGTTTCGACAACTGGGCGGACCGCGCTACCGCCGACAAGATGACCGGCAGCGCCGCCGAAGCATGGGCATTCATAGAGGGCGGTCTCGACGCTTCCCGCAGTCGGGCCGAGTCGGATTATCAGGAGTACCTCGCCCGTCTTCGCCAGATCGATCCCGATGCGGAACAGATCAACCCCTGGCAGACCAGCTGGATCGGCAACAAGATCCGTCTCGAAAAATATCAGGTGGACGCCGCCGCCCTGCGCCAGTACTTCGAGTACTCCAAGGTACGCGACGGCATCTTCGGGCTCACCTCCGCGCTGTTCGGCCTCGAGATCCGGCCCTGGTCCACGGACGAGACCTGGCATCCTTCGGTGGAAGCCTACGAGATGTACAGCGACGGCCAGCTGGTGGGCCGCTTCTATCTCGACATGCATCCGCGCCCGGACAAATACAAGCACGCCGCCATGTTCCAGGTGGAGACCGGTCAACGAGGCGGGGCGGTACCCCGTGCGGCGCTGGTGACCAACTTCCCCGGCGGCGATGAAAAAGGCTATCTTGAGCAGACCCAGGTCGAGACCTTTCTGCACGAATTCGGCCACCTGATCCACTTCCTGGTCAGCAACCGGCAGCGCTGGGTGCCGCTGGCCACGCCGGAGTGGGATTTCATCGAAGCGCCGTCGATGATGCTGGAGGAGTGGATCTACGACACCGAGACCCTGCAGGCCTTCGCCACCAACGACGCCGGCGAAGCCATCCCGGCCGGGATGGTGGAGAAGATGCGGGCGGCGCAAAATTTCGGCCAGGGCCTGTTCGTCAACGGGCAGATGTTCTACGCGGCGGTATCGCTGAACTATTACAATCGCGATCCGGCCAGCTTCGACCTGCTTGAGCTGTGGAAGCAGCTGACCGCGGAGTACTCGGTGTTGCCCTTTGTGGACGGTGCTCACCCGTTCGCCAGCTTCGGTCACCTGAACGGTTATTCGGCCTACTACTACACCTATATGTGGTCTCAGGTGATCGCCTACGACATGTTCAGCCGCTTCGAGAAGCAAGGCCTGCTGGATTCGGAGACCGCGCGCCAGTATCTGGATGAAGTGCTGGTCCCGGGCGGTTCCAGACCGGCGGCCACCTCGGTCGCCGAGTTCCTCGGCCGGCCGTACAGCTTCGATGCCTTCCAGCGACGGCTGGACCAGGGGACCTGAGCGGCAGGTTGCCGCCTTGCTCGGTCGACGCCCGGCCCCGGCCGGGCGTTATTTCGTGAGCCACTGGCTGAGCGGCTGATGTCCGTCGACGGGCGTCGAAGCAGAATAACGAGGAAGAGCGGCATGAACGCCAGCAACGGATCTGCAATCGGAACAGTCAGACAGCCGGACCGCCTCCATCCGTCGTTCCGGGAATGAGCGCGATGGAGTCCGGAGCGCCGCCCGGGCGGCCGTTGCTGATCATCGGCAACCGGAATTACTCGTCCTGGTCGCTGCGGGCATGGCTGTTCGCGGCACAGTCGGGTATCCCGTTCGAGACCTTGCGGCTGCGGCTGGACACCGAGGATTTTCGCCGGCGCATCCCTGGCTACTCTCCGTCCGGACGCGTGCCGGTGCTGATCGATGGCGGACTGCGGGTATGGGATTCCCTCGCCATCTGCGAATACCTGGCGGAGCGTTACTCGATCCCTGCGGCCTGGCCCGGCGATGTGGCCGCCCGAGCCAACGCCAGATCCGTGGTATGCGAAATGCACGCCGGTTTTCCGGATCTCAGGCGGGAGTTACCGATGAACTGCCGGGCCCGGAATCGCCGCGTGGACCCGTCGCCGGCGGCGCGCCGGGATATCGATCGCGTCATCACCATCTGGGAGCAGGCTCTCGACCGGGACGGGCCCTGGCTGTTCGGGGAATTCGGTATCGCGGACGCCATGTACGCGCCGGTCGCGCTTCGTTTCCTGACTTACGGGATCCCGGTGCCGGATGCGGGTGCCGGATGGATGGACCGGCTGCTGGCGCTGGAAACCATGGCCCGGTGGCTGCGCGAGGCCGAGGCGGAGATCGAGGTGCTGACGGCGGAGGAGAAAGGCCAGCCGGATCCACCGGCCACACCCTGACGCCCCTTGTCGGTCCGCGGAGGCCCCGGTCAGTCGTGATCCTGATCGTCGCTGCGGTCCGACTTTCCGGCCTTGCCGGATTTCGATTTCCCTTTGCCGGCCTCGCCTCCGGCATCCGCGCCGTCG
>CBDTYJ010000148.1:0-6770 GCA_965364575.1 uncultured Gammaproteobacteria bacterium | reverse complement strand
CCGGAACGGCTCGCCTGGCTGCAGTCGGCCGCGCCCGGGGTGAATCTGGTGGGGGCGCCCACGGCCGACGCGGCGGCGGCAGTGGTCGGCGACGCGGATGCGGCCATCGGCTTCTGCTCCGAGAGCCTGCTGACCGCGGGTAGGGCGCTGCGCTGGATCCAGCTACCCTATGCCGGCGCCGAACGCTGTCTGCGGATCCCCGCCATCGCAGAGGGCGACATTCTGGTGACCAATGCCCAGCGGGTATACGGCCCGGAGATCGCCGAACACACCATGGCCATGCTGCTCAACTTCTCACGTGGTCTGTATCGCTACCGGAATGCCCAGGATGCGCGCCGCTGGGAGCGGGGCCTGGTGTCCGAGGAGAATCTGTGGGAGCTGACCGGCAAGACCATGCTGGTGGTGGGATTGGGCGGTATCGGCACCGAAGTGGCGCGCCGCGCACATGCCTTCGGCATGGAGGTCATCGCCACCCGGAACAGTCGCCGGGAAGGCCCGCCGTTCGTCAGTTATGTGGGACTGGCTGACGAGTTGATGACGCTCACGCCGCGAGCGGACGTCATCGTCAACGCGGCGCCCCTGACCCCGGCCACCACAAATCTGTTCGACGCCGGCTTCTTCCGGACCATGAAGCCCACGGCCTATTTCATCAACGTGGGTCGGGGGCGCAGCGTGGTGACCGCGGACCTGATCCGGGCACTGGAGCAGGGAGATATCGCCGGCGCCGGGCTCGACGTCACCGAGCCCGAGCCGCTGCCGGCGGATCATCCCCTGTGGACCGCCCCGAACGTGATCATCACCCCGCACGTGGCCGCTGGCTCCGATCGGCGCATCGAGCGGTTATGGATCGTGATGCGCGAGAATCTGCGCCGTTACGTGGCCGGGGAGCCGATGCTGTCGGTGGTCAGCGTCGAGCGCGGCTACTGAGCTTCGGCGTCCTGTTCGTCGCCGCCGTTCCCCTCGCTCTTGTCGAGGCGGGTGAACTTGGAGCCTTCCAGGGTCAGGTTGAACATCAGCCCTTTGTTGCCGAACACGAAGCCGACGATCGGATCCCGGATATTGGTCGTATCCAGGGACTCGCCCGCGCCGAGTTCCACCAGCGCCACCGAGCCGTCGACGCCCGCCTCCCAGCCCTTGCTGTCGCGGAATTTCTTCAGCGCATCCTGCTCCATAAAGATGATGATCACCGTCTTGGCCTGGGCCCCGAGCTGGAGTCCGAACGAACCGGCGACGGTGTTGTAGTAATCCACGGTCACGCCGCCGACCCGCAGGGCGCCTTCGCCCCATTCGGCGCCGAAAACGAATCCGCCCTTGAGCACCGACGGAAACACCAGCACACCCTTGGCGGCATTCATGAATTCCTCGGCGCCGTCCACTTCGGCGCGGAAACGTTTGAGTGCGGCATCGACCTTGATGTCGATCTCCTGAGCGGAGGCGGCAAGGGCGGCGGGGGCGGCAGCGAGGGTCAGCAGCGCGCCGATCAGCAATGCCTCCAGCCAGCGGCCGGTTCTGTTCATCGGGTTCATGGATTTCTCCTCCGTCATCCTTCCAGTTCGTCGGTATCGTATTGACCGGTCAGGCGTCGCCGTACGTGGGACCATGAGATTCCGACCGCCAATACGAGCGACAACAACACCAGCACGATCCAGGTGATCGCCTCGACGCTGTCGGCCGGCACGATGCCGGCATCGATGACCAGCCACAGCAGCGCGCCAAAAAACGCGAAGGCCAGCAGCAGCCCCAGGGCGCCCAGCGATCGTAGCGTGGCGCGGATATAGATAGTCCAGCCGATCAGCAGCGCGATCCCGGACAGCGCCACCAGCGGCGTGATGCCTGGCAGGTCTGCCCGCAGCCAGTGGAACCACGAGATGCCGGCGGGGTTGTAACTCAGGAACACCAGCATCAGCGCGGCCAGCAGACGGATGAAAAAGCCGCCCGGACCGAAATCCTGACGTTTCCCGCCTGACTTCTTGCCCATATTCGTTCCCCGACCGCCTCAGATGATCGCGTTTTCGTCTTCCGGCAGCCCTTCCGGGTGATCGCCGTCCGCGAAGGCCCTGATCGCCGCCGCCGCCTCGCCCGGCTTCGCCACCCTGGCGATGTGGAACAGGGCGTCCCCTTCGTTCACCAGCGGCAGACGGCTGCGCCCGATGACGATGCCCTGGGCGTGAGCCAGCAGCGGCGTTTCGCCGTCACCGAACGGGTCCGACACCGTGCCCATGAGGTCATCCCGCTTTACCCGGGCTCCCAGGCGCACGTGGCTGCGGAATATGCCACCTTCCGGCGAACGCAGCCAGGTACTGGAGCGCGCGATGGCTGGTTCATCCGCGCCCGGCCGGCGCCGGCTGGCCGGCAGCATCTCCAGTTCGCGCATGACGTTGATGATCCCCCGCACCCCGCCCCGGATGCAGATCTCGTCGAGCCGCAAGGCTTCGCCGGCCTCATAGAGCAGCGTAGGCAGGCCGATCTCGCCGGCGGCGCCGCGCAGCGAACCGTCGCGGTTCGCCACGTCGACGATGACCGGGGCACCAAAGGCCCGGGCCAGCCGCTCGGTTTCCGGGTCCGACAGATCGCAGCGTATCTGGGGCAGATTGCCGCGGTGGATGGCGCCGGTGTGGAGATCGATGCCGTGGCTGCAGTGGGCCACGATCTCGGTCATGAACAGATTGGCGAGCCGGGCGGCCAGCGATCCGGTCTCGCTCCCGGGAAAAGAGCGGTTGAGGTCGCGACGATCGGGCAGATACCGGGAGTGCTGTAATACGCCGAAGGAATTGACGATCGGCACCATCACCACGGCGCCGCGCAGCCGCTTCAGGCTCGGCGATTTGCGCAGACGACGGATGATCTCGATGCCGTTGAGCTCGTCGCCGTGGACCGCTGCGCTGACGAACAGCCGCGGACCGGCCCGCAGTCCGTTGACCACGTGCACCGGCATCTGCACCGGCATCCGGGTGTAGAGCATCGCCACCGGCAGCCCCAGGGTCTTGCTCGTCCCGGGCGGCACTTCCTCGCCGCCGATATGTATCGGCTTGCCGCTGGGCTTAACCTTTGCCACGCGTGCTGGTCCTGTGCTGTCTCGCGTTTTTTTCGAGGAAACCGATGATCTTGCCGGCGACGTCCATCCCGGTCGCGGATTCGATGCCCTCCAGACCCGGCGATGAATTGACCTCGAGGACCTGCGGGCCGTCAGCGGCGCGGATCAGGTCGACACCCGCCACGTTCAGCCCGAGTTTTTTGGACGCACGGACCGCGGTGGCGCGTTCGTCCGGTTTCAGCTTGACGACCGTAGCCACGCCGCCCCGGTGGAGATTGGAGCGGAATTCGCCCTCCATGGCCTGTCGCTTCATCGCCGCCACCACCCGGTCGCCGATCACGAAACAGCGGATGTCGGCACCCCCGGCTTCCTTCACGAACTGCTGGACCAGGAAGTTGGCGTCCAGGGCCCGGAAGGCGTCGATTACGCTCTCGGCGGCCTTGGACGTTTCCGCCAGCACCACGCCCTTGCCCTGGGTCCCCTCCAGCAGCTTGATGACGACGGGCGTGCCACCGACCAGCTTGATGATGGTCTTGATGTCGTCGGGACGATGGGCGAATCCCGTCACCGGTAGCCCGACTCCGGCCCTGGCCAGCAGCTGCATGGACCTGAGCTTGTCACGGGAACGCCCGATCGCCACCGATTCGTTCAGGGGATAGACGCCCATGACCTCGAACTGCCGAAGCACCGCGAGTCCGTAAAAGGTGATCGAGGCGCCGATGCGCGGTATGACCGCATCGAAATCCGCCAGCGGCTTCTCGCCGTACATGATGGTGGGTTTGCGGGTCGTGATGTCCATCACGCAGCGCAATGGATCGACTACGATCATCTCGTGCCCGGCCTCCCGGCCGGCTTCCACCAGGCGGGCGGTGGAGTAGAGATTACGGTTGCGGGACATGATGGCGATCTTCATGGCTCGACCTCCGGGTCGGTGCGATTCGCGGATGGTTTGCCGCAGAGATAGGACCGCGAAGGATTGACGGTGAAACGTCCTCTCATAGCCGAGCGGCCCAGCAGCATGCGGAACCGCATCGTGTCGCGGTCCGTGAGCGTCAGTTCTATTCGCTGGCGCTGATCCGCCAGCTCGATGAGCGCCTCGATCACCCAGCGCATCTCGCGATGGCCGCCCGAATCCGTGACCTGGCGCCGGTCCAGGGCCGGGGCCTCGCAGACCGCGATGCGGCTGCGGTCGCGCTGGTCCGGATGGACCCGGAACCGGACCCAGTCCTGGCCGTCGCGGCCGAAACGTACGACCTCGAAGGCATGCAGGCACGATGTGCGGGCGCCCGTATCCACCTTGGCCTTGATCGGCGGCAGCGGCAGTTCAGGGAAACGGATCCATTCCCGCCAGCCCAGCATCCGCGGCGCCGGGCGCGACTTGTCTTGTGTGCCGGTCACGCCGGGTCGGACGGTTCGGTGATCGCTGGCATCCACGCAGTATAAGGCAAGGGTCGAGACCAGGATATCGGCCTCGGTGCGTCTGGCTTAGAATGTGTGGCCGCTCCCGGTTCGAGGATTTCCCTGCCCATGGCCCGTTTGTTCGTCGAGGAGTTGACCGTCATCGACTGCGCTCTGCTGGACCCGGAGCGCGGTCTGCTGGGTCAGAGCTGGCTGGTCGACCTGGAACTCGAGGGCGAGCTGGACGTGCAGGGCATGGTGTTCGATTTCGGCCAGGTCAAGCCGACCGTCAAAGCAGTCATCGATGACACGGTGGACCATAAGTTGCTGGTTCCGGCCCAGGCCGAGGCGCTGGATCTCGAACAGGGTCGCGAGGAGACCCGGCTCCGGTTCCGGACCGGTGTGGGTGAGTTGTTCCATCGTTCGCCGCACGACGCCCTGTGTCTGCTGGAGACTGCTTCCGTGACCGGGGCGAGCGTCGAGCGCCATCTGGCGGCGGCGATCGAGACGGCGATGCCCGAGAACGTGAGCGCGGTACACCTGCATCTGCGAGAGGAAGCGATCGACGGGCCCTCATATCGCTATGTCCATGGACTGCGTCAGCACGAAGGCAATTGTCAGCGCATCGCCCACGGCCATCGCTCGCGGATACGCGTGTGGCGCGACGGCGAGCGCAGCGAGCCCGACGAACGCTGGCTGGCGCATCGCTGGCGCGATATCTATCTGGGTTGCCGCACCGACCTGCAGGGCGAGGTGGCGCGCGGCGGGGTAAGCTGTTACGTGTTCCGGTATCGGGCGCCACAGGGCGAGTTCGAACTCGCGATCCCCCGATCCCGCTGCGATCTGCTGGATACGGAGTCGACGGTCGAGTGCATCGCCGAGCATGTCGCCAAAATCCTTAAACAGCGGCACCCGGCGGCCAGGTTCCGGGTGCGGGCTTATGAGGGCGTGCGCAAGGGCGCCATTGCCGAGGTCTGAACGAATGCAGCATCCGGACTTGAACTTCGCCCGCCCTGACACCATCAAATAGCGAGGACCGGCCCGGGACCGCGGCCGGACAGCGGAGGATAGAATCGATGAAGCGGATATTCCTGTTCGTGGCCACCAATATCGCGGTGCTGGCGCTGCTGGCCGTCACCATGCAGCTGCTTGGCATCCAGGGGCTGCTGGACGAGCAGGGCGTCAACCTGGATCTCGGCGCATTGCTGGTGTTCTCGGCGGTGCTCGGATTTGGTGGCGCCCTGATTTCCCTGGCGATCTCCAAATGGAGCGCCAAGCGGATGACGGGCGCCCGCGTCATCGAGCAGCCGGCCAACGAGATCGAGGCCTGGCTGGTCAATACGGTCAAGCGCCACGCGACCCAGGCAGGGATCGGCATGCCCGAGGTGGCCATCTACGAGGCGCCGGAACCCAACGCTTTCGCCACCGGCGCGCGCCGGGATAGCGCCCTGGTCGCCGTCAGCACGGGGCTGCTGAGGAACATGCGCAAAGAAGAGGTGGACGCGGTTCTGGCCCATGAAGTCAGCCACGTGGCTAACGGCGACATGGTGACCATGACCCTGATCCAGGGCGTGGTGAACACCTTCGTCATATTCCTGTCCCGGGTCATCGGTTACTTCGTCGACCGGGTCGTGTTCCGTACCGAGCGCGGGTTCGGGCCCGGTTACTACATCACCTCCATCGTCGCCCAGATCCTTCTCGGCATCCTCGCCAGCATGATCGTCATGGCCTTCTCGAGGCACCGTGAGTTCCGGGCCGATGCGGGCGGCGCGAAGCTGGCCGGCCGGGAAAACATGGTCTCCGCGCTGCAGCGGCTGGGAGGTGGGCAGCCGGCGGAGATGCCGGCACAGCTCCACGGCTTCGGCATCTCGGGCGGGGTCGGGCAAGGCATCAAGCGCCTGTTCATGTCGCACCCGCCGATCCCGGAGCGGATCGAAGCGCTGCGGCGTGCCGGGTGATGGCTGACCTGTAACGCTGACCTGTAACAATTCCGAAACAAAATCGACGCATGCTTGAGCGATTGTGGCGCGCCGACGAGTGCGTGCCGGTCGCCGGATCCCTGCCGCCCCGGGGTAGCCATTACATGTCCAGGCATCTTTCGCTCGCAATCCTCCTGTGGATGGTCACGTCCGTTGCCGGGGCCGGCACCCTCGCGGTCGTGGGGTTCAACGTGGACTCCGACGACGCCAGCGATGATTTCATCGCCGCTCAGCTGCGCCGGTCAGAAGGCATCGACATCTGGGGCCTGACCGAGGTCTGGCAGAAGCAGGACTGGCCCGAGACGCTGCGCCTCGGCGCGGAAAAGGGCGGCGACACGGAATTCGGCAGCCTCCTCGGC
>CBDTYJ010000147.1:0-6835 GCA_965364575.1 uncultured Gammaproteobacteria bacterium | reverse complement strand
CGAATCCCGGCAGTCGCCGCATGGCGGCCGCCTCGGGCAGCCACATCGTGCTCAGGTCCACGACCTCGGGCTCCGGGAGGGCGAGCGCGATCTCCAGCGCCTTCGCCGGCCGCCCCAGGAACAGATTCAGCCCGAATCTGCCGTCGTCTGGTAGACCATCGGCTTCCATGGCCGCTTCCAGCTCCGGCCAGCGACTCTTGTCCTCGGAGACGGCGACGATGGCATCGATAAACGCGTCGCTGGGCCCGTCTTCGCTCTGCCGCTGCTCGAGGAGCTGCCGGAATTTCTCCGCATCCCCGGCGCGCAGCGCCGCGATCAGCTCCACCTCGCCGTCGGTGCGGCCGACGTCCAGCCCGAGATCCACCGCGGTCTGCCGGTAGGAAAGCGCCTTTTCGTCGTATCCCAGCATCATGTAGGTGGCCGCCAGATTGCTGTTGATCACCGGCGACGTGGGGTCCAGCTCCAGGGCTGCCCGGGCCTGCTCCATCGCGGCTTCGAGCCGGCCTGTCCGGCGCAGCAGCAGGGAATACCATTGCCGGCTGGTGGCGTCGTTGGGGTCGATGGAGGTGGCGAAAAAGAACCCGGCTTCGGCGTCGGTCCAGCGGCCCGAGGTGCTGTCGATCTCCGCCAGTACGGCGTGGGCTTCGGCCAGATTGGGGTCCCGGGCCAGGGCTTGACGGGCGGCCGCCGCGGCCTTCTCGTTAGAGGGCTCCAGCTCCTCACCCGAATAGCCCGGCAGGACCACATAGGCTGCCGCGAGCCCGGCATAGGCCCTGGCGAACTCCGGATCCAGCGCCAGAGCCTGATCCAGCAGTTCGATACTGCGCCGGATGGGGCCCTCGCCCCGGCGTTTCCACTGGTGCCGGGCCTGGAGATAGAGCTGATAGGCCTCCACGTTTTCGGTCGGCGGCGCCGCCCGGACGACCGTCTCCGGGGACGCCTCACCGCTCAGCTCGCCTTGCAGCGCTTTGACGATTTCGGCGGAGATGTCGTCCTGTACCGCGAATATGTCTGCTAATTCCCGATCATAGGTGTTGGACCACATGTGGTAGCCAGTCTTGGCATCGATCAGCTGGGCGGTGATCCGGACCCGGTCGCCGGACCGGCGAACGCTGCCCTCGAGGACGGTCTCCACCCCCAGCTCCCGGGCCACCTGGCGGATATCCACGTTGCGGCCCTTGTAGGCGAAGGACGAGGTCCGGGCCGCGACGCGCAGCCCCGGGACCCGGGCCAGCAGGTTGAGCAGCTCCTCGGACATGCCGTCGCTGAAGTAGTCGTCGCTGCCGTCCTGGCTGAGATTGGTAAAGGGCAGCACCGCGATGGACTCCCGGGGGCCGGCTTCGGGGGCGGAGCCGCTGAGGCCCGGCAGGAGACCGGGCAGCAACAGATAACCCAGGCCCGCCATGGCCACCGCCAGCAGCAGCAGGTAGGCGAGCCGCTCGAAGGCCGGGATGCCGGTGGCTCGATGGGCCAGCGGCTCGGTGCGCTCGATCCCCTGGGGTCCGATATCGAACACCCAGGCGAAGACCATGGCGATGGGGAAACCCAGGATAAGGAGCGCGACGACAAAGGTGACGGTCCAGTCCGGCAGCTGCAGGGCCGGGAAGACCACGTCCGCCACCTCGGTCATGACCCAGGCCACGATGCCGTAGATGCCGGCGACCCGGAATACCCGTCTCCGGCTCAGTTCGCTGAGGAGGGTGCGCATCTCAGCCCCTCCCCTGCGTCTGCTCAGTCTCTACGCAAGGTGATGCCGCCGTTGAGGGTCTTGATGCGGATGCGCGCGTCGCCGTCTCCCTGGGTGAAGCGCAGGTCCCGGCCCGGCGTGTACTTGCTGGTCCGGACCGGCTCCGGCCCGAATGAGTTGTTGATCGAGCCATTAAACGTCTCGATATCGAATTCTGCGTTGACCTCGCCCAGTATATCGAGGCTCAGGTCGCCGTTGATAGCTTCCATATCCAGCCTGGCGCCGGGCGCGAAGCTGAAATCCAGATCGATGTCACCATTGGTGGTGCGCAGGCGGGATCGCGACATCTCCCGGCCCTTGACCTCCAGGCTTCCGGTCACCGACTGGGCGACGAGTTCTCCGCGGATATCGGTGACCTCACCGTCGCCGCTGACGCTGGTCACCGTCACCAGTGCATCCTGGTCGTGCCCGCGGATCGTGAAATTGCCGCTGACGGTCTTGGCTTCGACGTCCTCCTCGAACACATCGAGATCCAGATCTCCGCTCACTGACTGGATGCGCAGGGCGCCCAGAACGTCGCGGACGTCGATGTCGGCTGAGACCGCCGTCACCGTGACCCGGCTGCCGCGGGGCACCATGACCTTGAGATCGGAGCCCTGCACATTGTCGCTGGAGCGCGGCAGCTCGACCTTTATCAGGGTCCGCTCGCCTCCGGGCTCGAAGATCAGTCCCTTGGATCCCCTGCCGAGGGTGCCGGTCAGCTCCACCTGCTCGCGATCCCAGCCGGCGACCTCCACCGAGCCGCTGACGTTGGACACTTCCACCTGGCCCCGGGGATGCGCGTCGGCCCGCTCGTTGATCTCGGTCCCGGCCCAGGCCAGCGGCACAAAAGCCGTCATGGCCAGCGCTGCAATCATCGTCCTCATATCTCTGTCCTCGTCGGCATACTCGCCGCCATTCGATTCACTTCGGTCAGCACGTCCAGTTCATCCTGATAGGTGGCCATCAGCAGCTGCTGCAGCAAGGCATTGTCCGGGTCGACGGCCAGCGCAGCGTTGATCTCAGCCACGGCGCCGCGGATCTGACCCAGATTGCGTTCCACGATCTCCCGGGTCGGCGGGGGCAGGGCCTGCAAGCGCGCCTCCAGATCCACGGTCAGAGCGTTACGGGCCCGCCGGTATTTCGGCCCCAGCTCGTGATCCGGGCCGAAGGCCATCATCGGCCCGATGGCTTCACCGGGCGGCACCACGTGACTGATCTCGGGGTCTGCGCCACCGCCGCTGATCCGGAGCGTGATCAGAGAAGACAGGCTCACCAGGGCGAGCGCCGCGGCCAGCCCGACCGCCAGCCGCCAGCCGCGTCCCGTCGACGCACGACCCTCCGTGCGGATCCGGGCCGCGATCCGCGGCCACAGATCGCGCTCCGGGGCGAGTTCCCGCGGCAATTGCGCCGCGGCCCGTTCCCACCGGGTCTCGTCCGATTTTTCAGGGCCCTGGCCGGGCCGGTCATGTCCGCTCATCTGTCCAGTCTCTCCGCCAGCAGGCGCCGCGCACGATGCAGCTGCGCCTTACAGGTCCCGACCGCCACGCCCAGCATCTCGGCGGTCTCGATGTGGCTGTATCCGTGGACGGCATTCAGCACAAACACGTGTCTCGCTCCTTCCGGCAGGCTCGCTACTGCCTGCTCCAGATCCATCACCAGCCCCGCGTCCCGGGGTCCGGGCCGGTCCTCCCCGGCGGTCGTGCGCTCGTCGACGATCTCGAGGAAATCCGGCCGCCGCCCTTCCTTGCGATGGAAGCTCAGCACCTGGTTGACCGCGATCCGGTGCAGCCAGGTGCCGAAGGCGCTGCGGCCCTCGAAATCGGCGAGCCGCCGCCAGGCCTGGACGAAAGCCTCCTGCATGCAGTCCTCGGCCCGGTCCCGGCTCCCTGTCATCCGCAGACAGAGCGCATAGACGCGTCGCTCATGCAGCCGGTACAGAGCCTCGAACGCCGCCAGATCGCCGGACTTCGCCCGTCGGACCAGCAGGGCTTCCGAGACCTCGGCCTCCGGTTCTGAGCCGGGTTCGGTCACGGTGACCACCGCCGCCATCTGCATCGCAATTGAGTCCCTCGTCCGGCGGAACCGCTCATCGTTTCCTTGTCCCTATAGATGCCTGCCACGCTCCGGGGGTTTAAACGCGGTGGCGAGAAACCCGCCACGGATGCCTGCGTCGGTGAACCCGGCTAATATGTCAAATGATCGAGGCCGGGATGCCCCATTCAATGCGCGCACAAGAGTATCAGGTGCTTCTCGTCACGGAGAACGAGGACGGGCCGGAGAACCTGGAACGGATCCTCGCTGAAGACCGCCGCCACCAGTTCCGGCTGGTCCGTGCACCCGACACCGAAGAATTGATGAGACGGCTGGGGACCAGCGCCATCGACGCGGTGCTGCTCGCCGGCAGTCTCGGCGATACCAGCATGACCCAGATCGCCATCCGTCTGCTGGAGCTCAATTGCGACCTGCCCATCGTCGCCGTGACGGACCAGGACAGCGAGGACCAGGCGGCGGAACTCCTCGCCACCGGCGTACAGGATGTGCTCTGGCGCTCTGAACTGGACGCCGACCGACTCGGTCGCGCGCTGCGTTACGCCATCGACCGCGCGGCCACCCTGCGCGAACTGCTGGAATCGGAATCCATGCTCCATTCGATACTCAAGAATCTGACCGAAGGCGTGATCGTCGCCGATCGCCAGGAGAAGCTGCTGCTGGTCAATCCGGCGGCAAGAGAACTGCTCGGGCTGGGCTCGGTGTCGTCGCTGGCCACGGACATCTTCGGCATGTACGAAGCCGATACCGTCACCCGCATCCCCGACACGGCGAGGCCGATGGCGCGGGCGCTGCGGGGAGAGAGTGTCAGCGAGCTGGAGATCTTCCACCGGAATGCGGACGCCCCCACCGGCCGCTTCCTCAGCGTCAATGCGCGGCCACTCAAGGACACCAGCGGCCAGATCAGCGGCGGCATCGTCTCATTCCGTGATGTCACCGCCCGCAGGAGGGTCGAGCAGGAACTCACCCACCTGGCGCTGCATGACGGCCAGACCAACATCCCTAACCGGGCCTTTTTCGTCGAGACGCTGCACAAGGCCATCGCCCGGGCCGATCGCAATCACTCCCGGCTGGCGGTCCTGCTGCTGAATCTGGATCGTCTCAAACAGATCAACGACCGCTTCAGCTACGAGACCGGCGACTTGTTGCTCAAGGAGGTGGCGCGGCGGCTGGCGGAGGGACTCCGCGCCGGCGACTTCCTGGCGCGGATGGGCGGTGACGAGTTCGTGGTCATGTTCGAGGATCTCGGCCACGATGAACACGCTGCCAGTCTGGCGGACAAGATCCGGGAGGTCCTGGGACCGGCGTTCGCCGTGGGCGAGCACCAGATCCCGGTGACGGCCAGCATCGGGATCTCCACGTTTCCGGAGTGTGGCGACGACGCCGGCAGCCTGATCAAGACTGCCGAGGTCGCCATGCGACGAGCCAAGGAGAGCGGCCGCAACACCTATCACTTCTATTCACGCTCCGTGCACGCGGAGATGTCCCGGCGCGCCGAGCTGGAGCGGGATCTTCGCGAGGCCGTGGAGCAGGAACACTTCGAACTCGAATTCCAGCCGATCGCGGATCTGGGCAGCGGACGGATCGAGGCGCTGGAAGTCCTGCTGCGCTGGAATCACCCGGAGCATGGGCTGGTGCGGCCGATGGAGTTCGTGCCCATCCTCGAAGCCACCGGGATGATGAACGGCGTCGGCGAATGGGTGCTCGCCAGCGCCTGCCTGCAGGTGCGGGACTGGCAGCGGGTGCTCAGCCGGCCGGAACTCTCGGTCACGGTCAATCTGTCCGCCGCCCAGCTCGGTCATCGCCGCATCATCGACGTCATCGAGCGCATCCTCACCAATGCGGATCTGGATCCGTCCAACCTGATCCTGGAGGTCAACGAGGCCACCCTGCTGAGCGAGCCGCGGGCGGTGCGTGAGAACCTGAGTGTGCTGGCCCGGACCGGGGTCAGGCTGGCGCTGGACGACTTCGGCACCGGGATGATGTCGCTTCAGACCATCCGTCAGCTGCCCCTGTCGCTGATCAAGATCGATCGCAGCCTGGTCATGAGTCTGCCGGCCGACCCGGAGGACATCGCCCTGGTCGACGCCACGCTGCGGCTGGCAGAGGACCTGGATCTGAAAGTCGTCGCGGAAGGGCTGGAAGTCAACGAGCAACTCCGCTTCCTTGCGGAGCGGGGCTGTGACCTGGGCCAGGGCAATCTGGTCAGCCCGCCCCTGCCCGTCACCAGCATCCACGACTTCCTCGGCCGGGACTGGCGCGCGGCCTGACTCGACCGCTCGCTCGCGGGCTGACACAATCGCCGCTGGTCTCGAACCTGCAAAGGTGATCCGTGTCCATGCGCCTCCTGGTCGACCTCGGTGGCACCAACACCCGCTGCGCCCTGCAGGCGCCGGGCGAAGAACCTCATCTCGTGCGCCGCTTCAAGAACCGGCGTTTCGGAGGACTCGCGCCGGTGCTGCAAGCCTACCTGGATGACCTGCCCCGGGAACTGCGCCCGTCGGCGGCGGCGCTGGCAGTCGCCGCGCCGGTGCAGGAAGACGAAGTGGAGCTGACCAACCGGGGCTGGCGCTTTTCCCGCACGGGCCTGCAGCAGGAGCTGAAGCTGGAACACCTGGTGATGGTCAACGACTTCACCGCGGTCGCCATGGCCCTGCCCGGTCTGCCGGAAGATCGCCGGCAGCAGATCGGCGGCGGCAGCGCCCGCGCCGGACATGCCCTGGGGGTGCTCGGACCGGGCACCGGACTCGGCGTGTCGGGATTGCTGCCGGCGGGCGGGGGCTGGGCCGCGATAACCGGCGAGGGTGGCCATGTCACCCTCGCTCCGAGTAACGACCGGGAAGCGACGGTGATCTCGCTGATCCGCCAGCAGCAGGGGCACGTCTCGGCCGAGCGGCTTATCTCGGGATTCGGCCTGTGCAACCTCTATCTCGCCCTGCGCAGCCTCTCCGGCCAGCCCGCGGAACAGGTCACCCCGGAACAGGTGACACAGCTGGCCGAAGGGGGCGACGAGGTCGCCGGATCCGCGCTGGCCCATTTCTTTTCCTTCCTCGGCAT
>CBDTYJ010000146.1:0-6952 GCA_965364575.1 uncultured Gammaproteobacteria bacterium | reverse complement strand
TAGGCCGCCAGCCAGCCCTCGCTGAAGGCATAGCCCAGGCTGAGCCAGGGAAAACCGGAGAACAGCCATCCGCGCAGCCATTCCACCAGCACCCAGCCGCAGGGCAGCAGCACGAACCAGCCCAGGCCGCCGCGGACTCGGGAACGGGCGAAGAGGAATCCAAGCAGCGCCGTGTAGCAGGCCATGATGGCCACCAGCGCCAGCATCAATAGCACCGCCAGCGGGGCCGGTGCCTTGCCGAAAATATGGATGCTGATGTACAGCCAGTAGGTGCCCCCAAGGAATGCCCCGGCGCCCCAGAAAAACCCCAGCCGTGCCGCCTGCGCGGGCGCCGTGCCACCCCAGAGCAGCCACAGCAGGGCCGGAGAGATGACCGCGATCGCGGAGACCCCGAACGGAGCGAAGGCCAGGGGCAGGCTTGCGCCGGCGAGCAACGCGGCCAGCGACAACAGGCGGATCCTGCGGGTCGGGGCTCTGCCGCTCATCCAGACCGGCTTATCCGGCCGCGGGGCGCTGGGCTTCCGGGAGCCGGGCCTGGACCGAGTAGATCCGGCGGCGATCAGCCTTGACCACGGTGAAGCCGATGCCGCTCATCGTGACCGTATCGCCACGCCGCGGCAGACGGGCCAGCTCATGCATCACCAGCCCGCCGATGGTGTCGTATTCCTCGTCCTCGAGTTCGGTGCCGAACTCCTCGTTGAAGTCCTCGATCCGCGCCAGCGCGCGGACCGTATAGACACCCTCACCCTCCTTGCGGAAATCCGGCACCTCGTCTGGATCATGCTCGTCACCGATGTCACCGACGATCTGCTCCAGCACATCCTCGATGGTCAGAAGACCGGAGACGCCACCGTATTCATCGACGACGATCGCCATGTGGTTACGGCTGACCCGGAACTCCCGCAGCAGTACGTTGAGACGCTTGCTCTCGGGGATGTAGATCACCGGCCGCAGGACCTCCCGGATATCGAAACGCTGATCTTCGTTCTCCGCGAAGAAACGCAGCAGGTCTTTCGCCAGCAGGATGCCCACGACCTCATCCCGGTCTTCGCCGATCACCGGGAAACGGGAGTGCCCGGAGGCGAGGATGACTTCGAGCAGTTGGCGGGGGGATGCGCTGCGCTCGAGCACGATCATCTGCGAGCGCGGGATCATGATGTCCCGGACCTGCATTTCCGAGACGTCGAGCACGCCCTCGAGCATCGCCCGCTCCTCGTCGTCGAAGACCTGGTCGCGGCTGGCTTCGCGGAGGACCTGCAGGAACTGCTCCCGGTCCTGGGGATGGGGAGCGAAAACACGCGTCAGCCATTGCAGCCATCGCGGTCCGGCAGTGGTCGGGCGGGTACTCGGAGGTTGATCGTCGGCCATCTAGGGTGTCGCGTCCTCGGCGCGGGCCGCCGGCGGGGCTGAACCGGCCCGGGCCCGGTATGGGTCAGCATACCCGAGACGGTCGAGAATCTGCACCTCCAGCGCCTCCATCTCCCTCGCCTGATCGGCGTCCTGGTGATCATGTCCGAGCAGATGCAGCGTCCCGTGGACTACCATATGGGCCCAGTGTGCCTGTTCCGGCTTGCCCTGTTCACGGGCCTCCCTGAGCACCACATCCCGGCATATGACGAGGTCTCCGAGCGCGGGTTCGCCCACGTATTCGGGCACTTCCGCGGGGAAGGCCAGCACGTTGGTGGGCCGGTCGAGCCGGCGGTAACGGTGATTCAGGGCCCGGCTCTCTTCGCTGCCGACCACGCGGATCGCCAGCTCGGCCTCGTCGATGTCGCCGCGGGCATTGACAGCCGCCAATGAGGCTGCCGCGTTGACCCAGTCCCGGAACAGGCCGGCCGCGGGCACCCCTTCGTCCGGCGAGGCCAGCTGCAGCTCGACCTTGATGTTCACGAACGGTCTTCCGGCCCGCCGTCGGCCCGGTCATACGCTTCGACGATCCTCTGGACCAGGGGATGCCGGACCACGTCCCGGGAGGTGAAGAAATTGAACGCCACGCCCGGGACGTCCTCCAGCACCTCGGTGGCATGACGCAGCCCCGACTGTCGCCCGGAAGGCAGATCGGTCTGCGTGACGTCGCCGGTCACCACCGCCCGGGAACCGAACCCGATCCGGGTGAGGAACATCTTCATCTGGTCACTGGTGGTGTTTTGCGCCTCATCGAGGATGACGAAGGACTCGTTGAGGGTGCGGCCGCGCATGAATGCCAGCGGCGCCACTTCTATCACGCTGCGCTCGACCAGACGCCCGACCCGGTCGAAGCCCAGCATTTCGTAGAGCGCGTCGTACATGGGACGCAGATAGGGATCCACCTTCTGTGCCAGATCACCGGGCAGGAATCCGAGACGCTCGCCGGCCTCGACCGCCGGTCGCACCAGCACGATGCGCCGCACCTGGTCGCTGTCCAGAGCCTCCACCGCGCCGGCGACGGCCAGATAGGTCTTACCGGTGCCGGCCGGTCCGATACCGAAGATCAGGTCCTGCTCGCGGATGTTGCGCACGTAGGCGCGCTGGTTGCCGCCGCGGGCGTGGACCCGGCGCCGGGGGGTCTCGAAGTAGATTTCGCTTGCCGACTGTTCAGCATCGGCGATCATGCCGGACTCCTGCACGGCCAGATGCACGCGCTCGGGACTGATCTCCTCGGACGCGGCCAGCCGGTACAGCTCGTGGAGGATCGCCGCCGCCCGATCCACCGCCTCGCCGGGGCCGCTGATGCGGAAACGGTTGCCCCGGTTGCCGATAGCGACAGCGAGCCGCTCCTCAAGCTGGTGAACGTTCTGGTCGAACTGGCCGCAGAGATTGGCCAGACGCGCGTTATCCGCGGGTTCCAGCTCGAGTTCGAGGCTGTTTGCTTCTGCCGTCAATCCACGGTCCACTCAGGCGGCA
Organism: uncultured Gammaproteobacteria bacterium; assembly: GCA_965364575.1. GTDB lineage: Bacteria > Pseudomonadota > Gammaproteobacteria > Steroidobacterales > XN24 > CAMYOC01. The sequence goes on along the minus strand of CBDTYJ010000146.1, from coordinate 4,069 downwards.
CGGGATCGCCCGGCCAGGCGTCCGCGCAGGGAATTGGGCAGCGCCTCGGTGATGGTCACGTCCGCGAAGCTGCCGATCAGCGACCGCGGGCCATCGAAATTCACCCAGCGCATGTTTTCTGTCCGGCCGGCCAGCTGGCCCGCGTCCTTCTTCGATCGACGCTCCACCAGCACTCGCTGCACGCTGCCCACCATGGCGCGGCTGATGGCCATGGCCTGCTGATTGATGCGGGCCTGCAGCAACTCCAGCCGCCGCTGTTTTACCCGATGATCCACGTCGTCGGGCAGCGAGGCGGCCGGCGTTCCCGGCCGCTTGCTGTAGATGAAGCTGAACGACTGATCGAAGCCGACTTCGGCGATAAGGTCCATGGTGGCTTCGAAATCCCGATCAGTCTCGCCCGGGAAGCCGACGATGAAGTCCGACGAAATACTGATATCGGGGCGTACTTCCCGCAGCCGGCGGAGCTTCTGTTTGTACTCCAGCGCCGTATGGCCCCGCTTCATCATCGCCAGGATACGATCCGAGCCGCTCTGCACCGGCAGGTGAAGGAAATTCGCCAGCTCCGGCACGTCGGCGTAGGCGTCGATCAGGCTGTGGGAGAATTCCAGCGGATGCGAAGTCGTGAAACGGATGCGCTCCACGCCGTCCACCGCCGCCACGAACCGGATCAGGTGGCCGAGATCGCACAGGGTCCCGTCCTCCATGGGGCCGCGATAGGCGTTGACGTTCTGGCCCAGGAGATTGATCTCCTTGACGCCCTGGACGGCCAGCCTGACCACCTCGGCGATCACGTCATCGAAGGGGCGGCTGATCTCCTCGCCGCGGGTATAGGGCACCACGCAGAAGCTGCAGTATTTGCTGCAGCCTTCCATGATCGAGACGAAGGCGGTCGGACCCTCCGCCCTGGGCATCGGCAGGCGGTCGAATTTCTCGATCTCGGGGAACGAGATGTCCACCACCGGGCGGCCGTTGCCGCGCACCTGTTGCAGCATCTCCGGTAGCCGGTGCAAAGTCTGGGGGCCGAAGACCAGATCGACCTGCGGCGCCCGGCGGATCACCGCTTCGCCCTCCTGGCTGGCCACACAGCCGCCGACGCCGATCACGATCTCGGGCCGCGCCTGTTTGAGCATCTTCCAACGTCCCAGCAGCGAGAACACCTTCTCCTGGGCTTTCTCCCGGATGGAGCAGGTATTCAGCAGCAGCACGTCGGCTTCTTCCGGCGCGCTCGTCAGATCCAGGTCATGAGAAGCCCGCAGCACGTCCGCCATCTTGGCGGAATCGTACTCGTTCATCTGACACCCGAAAGTCTTGATGTAGAGTTTGCCCTTCATCGCTGCCTTCCCCTGGGAAACTGCCGGGGAATCTACAAGTTACTACCTGATCTGGAGCCGGTTCAATCCGCTCATCGGATGTAACCCAGGCTCTCCAGCTTGACCAGGATCCTGTGAGCGGCCTGATCCGGAGACACCTCCCGGGTGTCGATCACGATCTCCGCATTCTCCGGCGCCTCGTAGGGGTCGCTGATGCCGGTGAACTCCTTGATGATGCCTGCCCTCGCCTTGGCGTAGAGGCCCTTGCGGTCGCGCTCCTCGCAGACCTCGAGCGGCGTGGCCACGTGGATCTCCACCATCCCGCCGACTTCTTCGACCATATCCCGCACCTGCCTCCGGGTCGCTCGATAGGGGGCGATAGGCGCGCAGATGGCGATGCCGCCGTTCTTGGCGATCTCGCTGGCAACGTAGCCGATGCGCAGGATATTGAGATCGCGATGCTCGCGGGAGAAGCCGAGTTCGCTGGAGAGATTCTTGCGCACCACGTCGCCGTCGAGCAGCGAGATGCGCCGTCCGCCCTGCTCCATCAGTTTGACCATCAAGGCGTTGGCGATGGTCGACTTGCCTGAGCCCGACAGGCCGGTGAAGAAGATCACGAAGCCCTGCTGGTGTCGCGGCGGATGAGTCTTGCGGAGTTCCTCGATGACGTCCGGATAGGAGAACCAGGACGGTACGTCAAGCCCTTCCTGCAGCCGCCTGCGGAACTCGGTGCCGGAGATATTCAGTACCGTTTCACCTTCTTTGGTCTCGTCCACGGGCACGTACTGCGCCCGATCCTCGACAAAGACAACCATCTGGAACGGCACCATCTCGATACCGATCTCGTCCCGAAATTCGTCCATCAGCTCCTGGGCGTCGTAGGGGCCGTAGAAGTCCTTCCCCTTACTGTCCTTGCCGGGCCCGGCATGATCCCGGCCGACGATGAAATGAGTACAGCCGTAGTTGCGCCGGATCAGGGCATGCCACAGAGCCTCGCGGGGCCCGCCCATGCGCATCGCCAGCGGGAGCAGGCTGAGACTGGTGGTCTGCTCCGGGTAATGTTGCAGCAGCCGCTCGTAGCAGCGCACGCGGGTGAAGTGATCCACGTCGCCCGGCTTGGTCATGCCCACCACCGGGTGGATAAGCAGATTGGCCTCGGCCTCCCGCGCGGCCCGGAACGTCAGCTCCTGGTGGGCGCGATGCATGGGATTGCGGGTCTGAAAGGCCACCACCTTGCGCCAGCCGAGCTTCTGGAATCGCTGACGCAGCTCCGCCGGCGTATCCCGCAGGTGCCTGAAATCGTAATGGATTGGGGACTCTACGCCGCGCAGACGCCCGCCCACATAGACCGGATGAGCCAGATTCATCAGGTGGTGGACACCGGGATGGGCCTGATCGGTCGATCCGAACACCCCGCGCGCTTCCGCTTCCTTGTCCGGCGTCCAGACGTCCGTCACGTCCAGGGTGGCGATGAGCACGCCTTCCTGGTCGCGCAGCGCGATAGTGGCGCCGCTCTCGAGCTGGTCCGCGAATGCCTGGCTGACGTCCAGGGTGACCGGCATGGGCCACAGGGTCCCGTCGGCCAGCCGCATCTTCTCCACCACGCCATCGTAGTCGGCCTTGCCCAGGAAACCCTCGAGGGGGGAGAAGGCGCCATTGAGTAACAGCTCGATATCGCAAAGCTGGCGCGGCGTCAGGTCCCAGGAAAGGAAATCCCGGGCTTTTTTTCGCTCAGCCTCAGCCGCGTCCTGGTCCAGATACAGTTCTTTCAGTTCCCCGCCGTGTGGAGGGATGAGCTGCAAGGTCATTTCGTGGCGATCCATGAATCTATCTCCGCAAATGAAGCGCCGCGACCCGGCAACCGGATCGCGGCAACAGAATGTCGTAAATTTCGCCCGGGCCCGCTAGAAGGGGATATCGTCATCCAGCGCGGGTTCGGCCGCCGCCGGCTGCCGGGCCTTCGGCGGGCTGCCGTAGTCGTCATCGGCCGCAGGCGCGCCCGCGCCGGCGCGACCGCCGAGCATGGTCATGTCCCGAGCTTTGATTTCAGTGGTGTACCGATCCTGACCAGACTGATCCTGCCACTTGCGGGTCTGAATCGAACCCTCGATGTAGACCTGGGAGCCCTTGCGCAGGTATTCGGCTGCGATCTCCGCCAGGCGGTCGAAAAATACGACCCGGTGCCACTCGGTACGCTCCTTCTGTTCCCCGGTCTGCTTGTCCTTCCAGGACTCGGAGGTGGCCAGCCGGATGTTGGTGACCGCACTGCCGCTGGGGGTGTAGCGGGTCTCGGGGTCGGCGCCGAGGTTGCCGACGAGGATGACTTTGTTGATGCCGCGAGCCATGAGCGCTCCTGAAAAGTTGGGCTATACAGGCCGGAGTGTAGACCGCACATTTTAACCCGGACATGGGGGAAAACACACCCTGACCCCCGGAAAGCCGGCCTTGACCGTCGCGGGGCATCCGGACTTTGGCTCGCGGGGGGCATTCCGCGTATAGTTGAGGATTAGTTTTGCCGCCAGCAGTGTGCATGGAAACGATCCGGATTCGGGGTGCCCGCACCCATAATCTCCAGAATATCGACCTCGACCTGCCGCGAGAAAAACTGATCGTGGTAACCGGTCTGTCCGGTTCCGGCAAGTCCTCGCTGGCCTTCGACACCATCTATGCGGAAGGCCAGCGGCGCTATGTGGAATCGCTGTCGGCCTACGCGCGGCAGTTCCTGTCGATGATGGAAAAGCCCGATGTGGATGCCATCG
>CBDTYJ010000145.1:0-6973 GCA_965364575.1 uncultured Gammaproteobacteria bacterium | reverse complement strand
TCCCGGCGGAGTCGGAGCGGGACGCGATCCGCATCGAGCTGTTCGACGAGGAGATAGAGGGCATCAGCCATTTCGATCCGCTCACCGGCGAAGTCACGCGCCGGGTTCCACGGGCGACGATCTATCCCAAGAGCCATTACGTGACGCCCCGGGAGCGGCTGCTCGGAGCCATGGACCTGATCAAGGATGAACTGCGCGACCGGCTCAAGGTCCTGCGGGCCGAGGACAAGCTGGTGGAGGCCCAGCGGCTGGAACAGCGCACCCTGTTCGACATGGAGATGATCCGCGAGCTGGGCTACTGCGCCGGTATCGAGAACTACTCCCGCTATCTGTCCGGCCGCGAGGCCGGTGAGCCGCCGCCGACCCTGTTCGACTATCTGCCGGAGAACGCCATGCTGGTGGTGGACGAGAGCCACGTCACCATCCCCCAGCTCGGCGGCATGTACCGGGGCGACCGCTCGCGCAAGGAGACGCTGGTCCAATACGGGTTCCGTCTGCCCTCGGCCCTGGACAATCGGCCGCTGCGTTTCGAGGAATACGAGGCCCTGGCGCCACAGACCATCTTCGTCTCGGCCACCCCGCGGCCCTTCGAGCTGGAGAAATCCGGCCAGGTCGTCGAACAGGTGGTGCGGCCCACCGGCCTGCTGGATCCGGAGGTCGAGATCCGGCCGGTGCGCAGCCAGGTGGACGATGTGCTCTCGGAGATCGGCGTCCGCGCGGACCGGGACGAACGGGTGCTGATCACTACCCTGACCAAGCGCATGGCCGAGGACCTGACCGACTATCTGGCCGAGCACGGCGTCCGGGTCCGTTATCTGCATTCGGACATCGACACGGTGGAGCGGACCGAGATCATCCGGGACCTGCGGCGCGGAGAATTCGACGTGCTGGTGGGGATCAATCTGCTGCGCGAGGGACTCGACATGCCGGAGGTGTCGCTGGTCGCCATCTTCGACGCCGACAAGGAAGGCTTTCTGCGCTCCGGCGGGTCGCTGATCCAGACCATCGGCCGGGCCGCGCGCAACGTCAACGGTTCCGCCATCCTGTACGCGGACAAGATCACCGATTCGATGAAATTCGCTATCGGCGAGACCGAGCGCCGGCGAGCCAAACAGATGGCCTTCAACGAGACCCATGGAATCCGTCCGGAAACCATCCGCAAAGCCATCGCCGACGTCATGGAGGGCGCGCGCTCCGAGGCCGGCGGGCGAGGCAAGCAGCGGGCCGTGGCCGAGCCTCGTCTGGCCTACGAAGCCATGTCTCCGGAAGAGGTGGTCAAGCGGATCGCCAAGCTGGAGCAGGACATGTACCGGCACGCCCGGGAGCTGGAATTCGAGGACGCGGCGAAGGTGCGCGACGAGATCGCCGAACTGCGCCGTCTCGGGCTCGGTTTGCCTGATAGCATGGCCGGGTAGCGAACTTGCCTCGGCGGGCCAGTTTCGGTAGATTTGCCGGCCTTCTAGGCGCGTAGCTCAGTGGTAGAGCACTACGTTGACATCGTAGGGGTCGGCGGTTCAAACCCGCCCGCGCCTACCACGATTTTGCTGTAGGGCGGTCTCGGTCGCCTCGTCCTCCGGGGCGTGGCGGCGGGAGAGAGCGCCCTTTTTGTTGTGCCGGGGCTCCGGACCGCGAGGACGGGCGGGGCCCCCTACGGGGATTGGACATGCCGGTCATTACCTTGCCAGACGGCAGCCAGCGACAGTTCGACGCGCCGGTGACGGTAGCCGACGTGGCGGCGGACATCGGTCCGGGTCTGGCCCGGGCGGCGCTGGCCGGGCGCGTGGACGGCCGTCTGGTGGACACCTCCCGGGTCATCGATCAGGATGCCCGGCTTGCGATCATCACCGCCCGCGACGAGGCCGGGCTGGAGATCATCCGCCATTCCACCGCCCACCTGCTGGCCCAGGCGGTGAAAAGCCTGTTCCCGGAGGCCCAGGTGACCATCGGCCCGGTGATCGAGGACGGCTTCTATTACGACTTCGCCTACGAGCGGCCCTTCACGCCCGAGGACCTAGAGGCCATCGAGAAAAAGATGGCTGAGCTGGCGGGCGCCGATCTGGCGGTGAGCCGGGAAGTGATGGACCGGGATGCGGCGGTGGCCTACTTCCGCTCCATCGGCGAGATCTACAAGGCCGAGATCATCGCCAGCATCCCGGAGGGCGAGGAGATCGGGGTCTATGGCCAGGGCGATTTCAAAGATCTCTGCCGGGGCCCTCATGTGCCCAGTACAGGCCATCTGAAGGCGTTCAAACTGACCAAGGTGGCCGGCGCCTACTGGCGTGGCGATTCCGACAACGAGATGCTCCAGCGCATCTACGGGACCGCCTGGCCGGACAAGAAATCGCTCAAAGCCTACCTGCGGCGTCTGGAGGAAGCGGAGAAGCGCGACCACCGGCGCATCGGCCAGGAGCTGGATCTGTTCAGCGTCCAGGAAGGGGCCGGCGGCGGCCTGGTCTTCTGGCATCCTCGCGGCGCCCGGATCCGCAGGGTGATGGAAGACTACTGGCGCGATCGCCATATCGAAGGCGGCTACGAACTGCTCTACACCCCCCATATCGCCCTGGAGACCCTGTGGCACACCTCCGGGCATACGGATTTCTACCGGGAGTCCATGTATGCGCCCATGGTGGAGGATGAGCAGCTCTATCAGCTCAAGCCCATGAACTGCCCGTTCCACGTGCTGATATACAAGGACAAGCTGCGCTCCTACCGGGAGCTGCCGATCCGCTGGGCGGAACTCGGCACGGTCTACCGCCACGAGATGTCCGGCGCCCTGCACGGGCTGATGCGGGTGCGAGGCTTCACCCAGGACGACGCCCATATCTTCTGCCGGGAGGAACAGATCGCCGAGGAGGTGCTGGGGGTGCTGGACCTGACCCTGAGCATGCTGGAGGACTTCGGTTTCGAGCGTTTCGTGGTCAACCTCTCGACCCGGCCGGAGAAGGCCGTGGGCTCGGAGGAGATCTGGGACAAGGCCACCGCCGCGCTGAAGTCGGCGCTGGACAGCAAGGGCCTGGATTACGTGCTGGATGAGGGCGGGGGAGCCTTCTACGGGCCCAAGATCGACGTCAAGATCGAGGATGCCATCGGCCGCCAGTGGCAGTGCTCGACCATCCAGCTGGATTTCAACCTGCCCGAGCGCTTCGATATGGAATATGTGGCGGCGGATGGCGAGCGGCATCGGCCGATCATGATCCACCGGGCCCTGCTGGGCTCGCTGGAGCGGTTTTTCGGCGTCCTGATCGAGCATTTCGCCGGCCGTTTCCCGCCCTGGCTGGCGCCGGTTCAGGCGATGGTCCTGAATATCACCGACCGCCAGGGAGACTATGCCGGCCAGATTGCCGAGTCCCTTAAAAATCAGGGGTTTCGGGCCGAGGCGGACTTGAGAAACGAGAAGATCGGCTTTAAAATCCGCGAGCACACATTACAAAGGGTCCCGTACCTGCTGGTGGTAGGGGATCGTGAACTTGAATCAGGCACGGTGGCCGTGCGTTCGCGGAGCGGCGAGGATCTCGGGTCGATGGCCCTGGAAGGGTTCGTCGAACGGCTCGCCGAAGAGGTCGCGATGCGCGGCCGTCGTTCTTTGGAGGACTAAAGCATCAGTTCGAACAAACGCGTGAGGCGTAATCGGGAGATCCTGGCCCCGGAAGTCCGGGTCATTGGCGCAGACGGAGAACAGGTCGGGATATTGGCGATCGCCGAGGCGCTGGAACTTGCTGGCGAGAATTCGCTGGACCTGGTCGAAGTGTCGCCGAATGCGGAACCGCCCGTATGCCGGGTGATGGACTACGGCAAGTACGTCTTCGAACAGAACAAGAAGAACCACGCAGCCAAGAAGAAACAGAAACAGATTCAGATCAAGGAAGTGAAGTTCCGCCCAGGGACGGAGGAGGGCGACTACCAGGTCAAGTTGAGAAACCTGATCCGGTTCCTCTCCGGCGGAGACAAGGCCAAGGTGACATTGCGTTTCCGCGGCCGCGAGATGGCGCATCGGGATCTCGGTGCCAAGCTTCTGGACAGGGTCCGCGAAGACCTGGCCGAACTGGGTCAGGTGGAGCAGTTCCCGAAGATGGAAGGGCGGCAGATGACGATGGTGATTGCGCCGAAGAAGAAGTGAGCAGGAGCGGGCTGGAACCGTGACTGCCCCGCCTTGGGTCGAGAGTCGGCCCGGGCTAAAAGGAGATAGAAAATGCCCAAGTTGAAGACCAATCGCGGGGCCGCCAAGCGGTTCCGCAAGACCGGTGGGGGTGGCTACAAGCGTGGCCAGTCCTTCCTCAACCACATCCTGACGAAGAAGAGCACCAAGCGGAAGCGGCACCTGCGGGCCACGGCCCAGGTGGCCGAGGCCGATGTGCCTTCCGTCCGCCGCATGCTGCCGTACAGCTGAGGAGATAGACCATGGCAAGAGTAAAGCGTGGTGTCATCGCCAAGGCGCGGCACAAAAAGATCCTCAAGAAGGCGAAGGGATATTACGGTGCCCGCAGCACCACATTCCGGGTCGCCAATCAGGCCGTCACCAAGGCCGGCCAGTATGCTTATCGTGACCGCCGTCAGCGCAAGCGTCAGTTCCGCACCCTGTGGATCAGCCGCATCAACGCCGCGGCGCGGGTCTACGGTCTGTCCTACAGTCGCCTGATCAATGGTCTGACCCGGGCCGGCGTCGAGGTGGACCGCAAGGTACTCGCGGACATTGCCGTGCACGATATCGAGGGCTTTGGCGTAATCGCGGAGCAGGCGAAGGCCGCTTTGTCTCAGTAGCGACTGCGATCACGCCGCGCGTGGCGCATTGCGATTCGCGAGAGGGAAAGGTCTTCAAGCCTTTCCCTCTCTTTTTCTGGGGACCAGGGGAGCGTCGTGGACGACATTGACAACCTGCTGCAGCGAGGCCGGGCGGCGGCTGAGGAGAGCGGCTCGCTGGCGGATCTGGACGAGATCCGGGTCCGTTTCCTGGGCAAGAAGGGACTGCTGACCCAGCAGTTGAAACAGCTGGGGACGTTGCCGGCGGATCAGCGGCCGGCCGCCGGGCAAGCGATCAACCGCGCAAAAGGCGCGCTGCAGGAAGCCATCGAGGCGCGCCGCAGAGCGCTGGAGGCCGCAGCCCTGGAGGCGCGGATCGCGGAGCAGGCGGTGGATGTCACGCTGCCGGGCCGGGGTCAGCCTCCGGCCGGTCTGCATCCGGTGACGCGTACCATGAGCCGGATCGAGGCAATCTTCCGCACCGCGGGTTTCGACGTCCACACCGGGCCGGAGATCGAGGATGAATTCCACAACTTCGAGGCCCTGAATATCCCCGAGCAGCATCCGGCCCGGGCGATGCACGACACTTTCTACTTCCCCTCCGGCCACCTGTTACGCACCCATACGTCACCGGTGCAGATCCGGGCCATGGCCGAGGGCGGCGTGCCCATCCGGCTGATCGCGCCGGGCCGGGTCTATCGTTGCGACAGCGATCAGACCCACACGCCCATGTTCCATCAGGTCGAGGGACTGGTGGTGGACGAGGGCATCAGCTTCGCCAATCTCAAGGCGGTGCTGCATGGATTCCTCGAGCAGTTCTTCGAGCGCCGGGTGCAGCTGCGCATGCGGCCGTCCTATTTCCCGTTTACCGAACCGTCGGCGGAAGTGGACGTGAGCTGGGGCGAAGGCTGGCTGGAGGTACTCGGGTGCGGCATGGTCCACCCGAAAGTACTTAGCGGTGTCGGCGCCGATCCTGAACGCTATACCGGCTACGCCTTCGGCATGGGAGTGGAGCGTCTGGCCATGCTGCGTTATGGCGTCGACGACCTGCGGATGTTCTTCGACAACGATCTGCGTTTCCTTGGTCAGTTCGCGTGAATGGGGCCTGAGCGATGAAATTCAGTGAAGCATGGCTGCGGGAATGGGTCGATCCTGCCATGTCCAGCGACAGCCTCGTCCATGCTCTGACCATGGCCGGCCTCGAAGTGGATACGGCGGAGCCGGTCGCTGGCGAATTCACCGAGGTGGTGGTCGGCGAGATCATCGACTGTGCCCCGCACCCCGATGCGGACAAACTATCCGTCTGTCATGTCGACGTGGGGGACGGTGCGCCGGTGCAGATCGTGTGCGGCGCGCCTAACGCGCGCAAGGGACTGAAGGCGCCCACCGCCCGGGTCGGTGGCAAGCTGCCGGGCGGGCTGAAGATCCGCAAGGCGAAGCTCCGCGGTGTCGAATCCCGCGGCATGCTCTGCTCCGAGAAGGAGCTGGGCATCGGCGAAGGCGCGGAGGGTCTGATGGAACTGTCGCCGGAGGCGCCGGTGGGCGAGGAGCTTCGCGCCTGGCTGGGCCTGGACGACACCGTCATCGATATCGACCTGACGCCGAATCGAGGCGACTGCTTCAGCGTGCTGGGCATCGCCCGGGAGACGGCCGTGCTCAGCCGCAAAGCGCTGAACTGGCCGGATCTCGAACCGGCCGAGCCCGGTATCGCCGAGACCTTCCCCATCGATGTGCGGGCGCCGGAAGCCTGTCCCCGTTTCTGCGGGCGGGTCGTGCGCGGCATCGACCCCGCGGCCGTCACCCCCCAATGGATGCAGGAGAAGCTGCGCCGCAGCGGCCTGCGACCGATCCACCCCGTGGTCGATGTGACCAATATCGTGATGCTGGAACTGGGCCAGCCCCTGCACGGCTTCGATCTGGATACGCTTGACGGTGGCATCGTCGTGCGCATGGGCGAGGCGGGCGAGCAGTTGACCCTGCTCGACGAACGGGTGATCGAGCTGGATCCGGATATGCTGGTGATTGCCGATCACGGCGGCCCCCGGGCTCTGGCGGGGATCATGGGCGGTGAGACCTCGGGTGTCGAAGCCGATACCCGCAACGTGTTCTTCGAGGGCGCGTTCTTTTCGCCCGGGGTGATCGCCGGCCGGGCCCGGCGGCTGGGTCTGCATACCGATGCGTCCATGCGTTTCGAGCGCGGCGTGGATCCGGCCGGGCAGCGGCGGGCCATCGAGCG
>CBDTYJ010000144.1:0-6977 GCA_965364575.1 uncultured Gammaproteobacteria bacterium | reverse complement strand
TTCGCCACGCTGATCCACTCGGTCCATTTCGACGATCCGGATCAGAATGTCTACGTCCAGTACTTCGAGGGGAGCTGTATCGGTTGTCACCGCATGAATACGGACCGCGGCATCGTCAGCGTCAAACGCGGTCCCCGGAACTGGTGATCGGCCGCGGATCGCCTCAACCGGCGTACCCGGCTGAGTTTTCACCGACCCGGACGTCCGGCGAATGCTTGACCGATCTGCGATGCCGGCGCGCCGGCGTGACAGATCCCGTGCCGGCTGGCGTCGTCGATTAGAACCCGCCGCCGGTGTCGCTTCGGCGGTCAGCCTGATGGTCACCGGGGGTCCGGATTGAAAGACGCGCTGGAGCGCCTCGAGATGCTGGCCCGGGAACTCGACCCCGATGCGGCGGACCGGATGGCTCTGACCGGTCGCGCTGTCGGGTTCGCCGATGAATTCCTCGACTCCCTCCCCGGCCGGGGCACCTACCGTTCGGCGGCCGGGCATCCCGACCCGGAGGTATTCCGGCCGCGGGAAGACCGTGCCTCCGTCGAGGAGGCCCTGGAGGTGTTCGAGCGTCACGTGCTCGAGACCGGGATCAACCCGGCTTCCGGTGGCCACTTCGGCTATATCCCGGGCGGCGGCGTCTACCCTTCCGCCCTCGGCGATTATCTGGCCGATGTCACCAACAGCTACTCCGGTGTGGTCTTCGCCAGCCCCGGGGCTGCAGTCATGGAGCGCTCGCTGGTGCGCTGGATGGCGGACCTCGTGGGTCTACCCGGGAGCGCCGGGGGCGACCTGACCTCCGGCGGCAGCATCGCCAACCTGGCGGCTATCGTGACCGCCCGCGAGGCCTGCGGCATCCGTGCCCGCGAGGTCGAAAAAAGCGTCGTCTATCTGAGCGGGCAGACGCACCATTGCGTAGACAAGGCCCTGCGGCTGGCCGGTCTCGGCGAGTGCGTGGTGCGGAGGGTGCCGATGGACGCGGGCTGGCGGATGGACCCCGCCGCCCTCGATCGCCAGGCCGGCGCCGATCGGGCCGCGGGTCTGCGGCCCTGGCTGGTGGTGGCCTCCGCCGGGACCACGGACGTCGGCGCGGTGGATCCCCTCGATGCCATCGCCGGGGTGGCCGCCGAACATCGGCTATGGAACCACGTGGACGCGGCATACGGCGGGTTCTTCCTGCTGACGGATGCGGGCCGGCGGCGGCTGGCGGGAATCGAAAAGGCCGACACCGTGGTGCTGGATCCGCACAAGGGGCTTTTCCTGCCGTTCGGCACCGGCGCCATCCTCGCCCGCGACGAGCGGCAGCTCGCGGCGGCTCATTTCTACACGGCGAGTTACATGCAGGATGCCCGGGAAGCCGGCGGCATCTTCTCGCCGGCCGACCTGGGTCCGGAACTGACACGGCCGTTTCGCGGTATGCGCTTGTGGCTGCCGCTAAAATTGTTCGGCGTGGCACCGTTCCGGGCCGCCCTGGATGAAAAATTACTGCTGGCGCGATATTTTCGGGAGCGTCTGTCGGGCATGCCCGGTTTCGAAGCGGGTCCGTCGCCGGATCTGTCCGTCGTGACGTTCCGCTCCCGATCCGGCCAGGGTGACGCCGAAGCACTCGACCGCAGATTGTTGCGGGCGGTCCATGAAGACGGACGTTATTTCATCTCTTCGACCCGTCTCGATGGACGCTTCACCCTGCGCTTCGCCTGCCTGCATCTGCGCAGTCATCGTGCCCAGGTGGATGGATTGCTGGATCTGCTCGGACAGGAGAGGGGACGTCCCGGATCAGGCTGATCCCGGACGTGCGCCGCCCAGGGTCCTGCGGCGTGACCCGCCGTATCGCAGGTACCAGGACAACTTGTGCAGCTCCATCAGTGCCAGGATGGACAGGCTCAGCGTCAACAGCAGAAGCCATGATGAGGGGCCGACCGGCTGCGTGCCGAGCAAGGCATTGCCGAAAGGCAGATAGAGCATGGCCACATGGATCGAGAATGCAGTCAGCATGCCGATCATCAGTACCGGGCTGCGCAGGGGGGAGAGGGCGAAGGCCGAGAGCGTTTCCGATCGGCAGTTGAAGATGTGGACGTTCTCGAACAGAACCATCAGCAACAGCACGGCGTTGCGGGCATCCTCCACCGACCAGCCCTGATCCAGGGCCCAGACGAACAGGCCGAAACTCACCAGTCCCATCACCAGAGCACCCACTATGGTGCGTTCGATCATCAGGCGGTTGAAGATCGGTTCCCGTGGCGGTCGCGGTGGCCGCCTCAATTCGTCGCCGCGGCCGGGTTCGAACGCGAGAGCGACGTCCTGGATGCCGTTGGTGACCAGGTTCAGCCACAACAGCTGTACCGGCAGCAGCGGTAGCGGCAGCCCGAAACTGATGGCCAGCGCCACCAGCACGACTTCCGCCGCGCCGGTGGAGATCAGCAGATAGATGACGTTGCGGATATTGTCGTAGGCGATCCGCCCTTCCTCGATGCCTGCCGTGATCGTGGCGAAATGATCGTCGCTGATCACCAGTTCCGCTGCCTCGCGGGCGACATCGGTGCCGGACTTACCCATGGCCACGCCGATGTTGGCGGACCGCAGCGCCGGTGCGTCGTTGGCGCCGTCGCCCGTGACGGCCACGAACTGGCCGGCGCGACGGGCCGCTTCGACGATCTCCAGCTTCTGGTGCGGCGCGACCCGGGCGAAGACCCGGGCCTTGCTCATCAAACCGGCCAATTCGTCGGGTGAACTGGCGGCCAGCGTTGTGCCGGTGACGACCTGGTCCGGCTCCGATGCCAGACCCAGATCGCGCGAGATGGCCAGCGCCGTGATCGGATGATCCCCGGTGACCATGATGGTTTCGACGCCGGCGTCGTGGGCGTTGCGCACAGCGTCGCGCACTCCCTCGCGAAGCGGGTCGATCATGCCCACCAGCCCGTGACACCGGAGTCCCGAGGGCTCCGGCGGTACGTCGGTTTCGCTGAGATCCGCCGGCGCCCGGCCCTCGGCCAGGGCGAGGACCCGGTAACCCTGCTCCGCCATCTGCTGGCTCATCTCGCGCAGCGCCGACATACGCTCGGTTTCGTCGTCGCACATGTCGAAGATCCGCTCCGGGGCGCCCTTGACCATGGCGCTGACGCCCTCTTCGGTACGGTGATAACTGGCGGCGAACTGGCGCTCGGCCTCGAACGGGAGTTCGTTGACCTGGGGATGGCGCTCCAGCGAAACCTCTCGCCTCCATCCCAGTTTGTATGCCATCGCCAGCAGCGCGATATCGGTGGCGTCTCCACGCCAGGTCCATCCGGCATCCCGATGGTGCAGGTCGGCCTCGTTGCACAACACCGCCACCCGGGCGAGTCCGGCCAGGGCCATCCCCTGGTCCGGCTCGATGGGTTCGCCGCCCTGGAGGAAGCGGCCCTCGGGCACGAAGCCTTCCCCGGCCACCTCGAATGCTGAACCATCCGGCAGCCGCACCTGGCGCACGGTCAGCTCATTGCAGGTCAGGGTGCCGGTCTTGTCGCTGGCGATCAGCGTGCAGCTGCCGAGCCCTTCGACGGCAGTGAGCCGCCGGACGATGACACCGCGTCTGGCCATGCGGGTGGTGCCGATGGCCAGGGCCACGGTGAGCGCGACCGGCAACCCCTCGGGGATGGCCGACACCGCCAGGGCCACCCCGAACAGGAACATCTCGGCGATGCTGTAGCCACCGAATGCGACCCCTGCGACGGCGACGAAGGTCGCGGCGATCAACACCGCGGCGGCGATGCGGCGCGTGAACTCCTCCATCCGGAGCACCAGCGGGGGACGTCCGCCGGTGGACTGCATCACGTCCAGGGCCAGGCGGCCGACGGCGCTGTCCGGCCCCGTGGCCGCCGCCAGCCCCTGACAGCGGCCCCGTATTACCATGGATCCGGCGAATACCATGTTGTGACGATCGGCCAGGGGTGTCTCGTTCCCGCCCATCCAGTTCGCATCCTTGTTGACGGGCATGGATTCTCCGGTCAAAAGGGATTCGTCCACCTCGAGGCCGTGAGCCGAGAACAGCCGGATGTCCGCCGGCACGCGGCCGCCGGACTCCAGATAGACCAGGTCACCCGGCACCAGATCCTCGGCGTCGATCTCCCGGGTTTGCGTGTTGCGGCGGACGGTGGCCTGTATGCGCAGCAGTTTCTGGAGAGCCTGGCTGGCCCGTTCCGCGCGCCCTTCCTGGATGGTGCCGATGACGGCATTGATCAACAGCACGCCGACGATGAAGGCGGCGTCCTTGACCTCGCCCAGGGCCAACGCGACCACCGCGGCGATCGCCAGCACGTATATCAGGGGGCTCTTGAACTGCCGGAGAGCGATGGACCAAAGCGTCGGCGGCGGTAGATGGGGCAGGGCGTTGGGGCCGAACTGCTGCAGCCGGCGGGCGGCTTCCTCGTCGGACAAACCCTGCATGTCGGCGGTCAGCTCCTGGCTAACCTCCGTGGTGCTCATCGCGTGCCAGGCCCGCTCAGGGCGGGCTGGCGCCGGCCGGACTGTCTTCTTCGACACGGGCGCTGTCCCTGTGGACGGGATCAGGGTGGGTCTCCGATCCGGACAATCCACCAACAAAGCATAGGCGCGCACCGTCGCCGTGCAAATGGGGCGGAAGCCGGTGGCGGGGTCCGGCGGCGGACCTGGCGGCCCGGTCCCGCTTCTGGGACGGGCCTCAGTCCAGGGGGGCTGCCGAACGCCCGGGCCAGGGCATCAGCATCGGGACGCTGGCACGGTAAGACGCATAGTCCGGCCCCAGGCGCTGTAGCGCCTCCCGTTCCTCGAAATGGATACCGATCAGGATATAGGCGGTCAGCCCGGCCGCCAGCAGCGCATGACCCACGGTCAGGTGGGGCGTGGCCCACGCGCCGAGGATGACCCCCGACATCATCGGATGGCGGCAATAGCGATAGCCGGCACGCACCTGGAACGGGACCGGACGATAGACCCGGCCCTGGACATAGCAGCGGGCCTGGCGCAGGCCGAGCAGGTCGGATTGATCGATCCAGGTGGTCGCCGCGGCCATCAGTCCCCACCCGGCCGCGAACAGCAGCCACATGGGCGCCTGGGCCAGCGGGTGCTCGAACCGCCAGATGGTCTCCGGCATCGGACGCCACAGCCACATCAGCAGGGCGATCATGATCGTCGACGTCAGCACGTAAGTGCTGCGTTCGGCGGGCAGCGGGACATAGCGGGCCAGCCAGCGCTTGAACCAGGGCCGCGCCATCACGCTGTGCTGCAGACCGAACAAGGCCAACAATTCGAGATTGATAACCAGCGCCACCGGCCACGCCGCCAGCCGCCCGCTGTCCACGTCCTTCGGCACCAGGATGCCGCCAAAGAAGCCGACCAGATAGAGACCGGTGATGGCGAACAGGCCCCAGGCCAGCCAGGCATAAATCAGGACAAACAGCGACTCGCGTGACCCCGGGCGCTGCAACAGCCCGCTGGCCGTGTTCATCGGTCCCGGTCCTGCCATTCGAGGACGAACTGGCGCTGTTCGGCGGTCTGGGGCGTGTTGGGGAAAACGTCGGATTTGGCCATCTGTGGCCACAGCCGCGCCAGCTCACGCAGCGCGGCGTCACCGGTCAGCCCCTGGCGCACGAAATAGCAGCCGATGGTAGTCCCGGTGCGGCCGATGCCGGCCAGACAGTGGACGTAGGCCGTGCCGCCGGCGGCGATCACGGTCCCCACCCGATCGAGGATGGACACCATATCCGCCGCCCGTCTCGGCACGCTCATGTCGGCGATGGGCATGCGTTGATATTCCACCGAGACGCCACGTTCCTTCGCCAGCTTGCTCAGGACCCGATCGTAGGGCCGCAATTCGCCGTCCTGGGTCAGGTCGATGAAGTGCGTAATGCCATGCTCCAGGAAGGCGCCGAGGCGCTTCCGGGCGGACGCGGCGTCCCGGGCGCTGGGATATTCACCGGCCAGCAGCCGGTTGGGTTCGACCCAGTAGGTGTTGGGGTCCGGTCGGCTCATCCATGTCCTGTACGATGCCGGCGATACTCGAGGCGTGCGCATGATACGCCGATGAATCTCATACTTCTTCGACTCGTCTCCCAATTTTCGGTTCGGATCCTGATCTCATTTCCCGGATCCCGTCCGCGCTGTCTGCCCGGGCGGACGCGTTCACGCTCGACCCACCAGCGGCGCGAGGCTGGGTTCCGCCCGCAGATAGTCGAACAGGAAGCCCGACAAGGCGCGGATCCGCGGCACCTGGCGCAGGTCCGGGTGGTTCAGAATCCAGATCTCGCTGACATGGGCCGGCTCCACCGGGAACAGGGCCACGAGTCCCGCATCACACAGACCGGCCGGCAGCAACGCCAGACCGAGTCCGGCAGTGGCCAGGGCCTCCATGGTCGCCAGGTCGTTTGCCGTGGCCGCGAAGCGTTCCGGCGGGAATCCCTCACGCAGGCGACCGAAGACTGGTATCCGGGCGAATCCCTGATCGCTGCCGATCAGGGCATGCTGGCTCAGCTCCGCCATGGAATTCGGGCGCCCGTGCTCGGCCAGATAGCTTTCCGATCCGTAGACCAGCCATGGTAGTGAGAGCACCCGGCGCCCGACCAGATGGCCGGGCGGCCGCGAGGTGGCACGCAGGGCCAGATCGGCTTCCCGCCGGCTCAGGTCGTAGTCGCTGTCGCTGGTCGCCAGTTCGACCCGGATATCGGGGTGCTTTTTTGCGAATGCTGCCAGGGCCGGAGCCACATAGCGACGCGCCAGATCCGGGGCGGCCGTCATCCGCAGCTGGCCGCTGAGCGCGGCGTCCCGGCCAGCCGCCGCACGCCGCAGGCGATGGACGGCTTCATCGGCCTCGCGGGCAAACTCCAGGACCTCCGTCCCCTCGGCCGTCAGGGCGTATCCCTCTGAAAGTCGCTCGAACAGGCGGATACCCAGGCGCTTCTCCATGCCGTTGATGCGCCGGAATACGGTCGAGTGATTGACGCCCAGCACGGACGCGGCCCGGTTGAGGTTGCCCT
>CBDTYJ010000143.1:0-6993 GCA_965364575.1 uncultured Gammaproteobacteria bacterium | reverse complement strand
GGCCTATGAGCGTAATGCGGAAGTCAGCCGCTTCTGCGCCACGGTGCACGACCGGGACGTGGTGGTGACGCCATCCGTCCAGCTGGAGAAAGAAGTCCACGAGATCATCGATCAGGTGGTGAAGCACTGAGGCTTTCCGGAGACTGCGGTCTCCGAGTCGATCGATGAATGCAATCGGGGCAGCGCGCCCTCGAGGGGATTTCTTGGGCCCCATTACCGGCCGTATGACCTCGATGAATCAGTGAACAATCCGTAACCCGACCGGGTATCGGCCAGCGATCAGCCCGCGCATCTTGGCAACCCGGTAACCCATGATAGTCTCTATGACGGGTCGGGCTCGTCGTTCCTCGCTCCCTCGAGAAGTTGGCGTTTGGGTAGACTCCTCATCTGGACTGAGGCCGACGGGCCCGACCCTCTGCCCGGCACTTGCCGGGCCAGACGGCCACCAGAGGTTGCCCCTGATGATGCGCATTTGTCGACTTCTGGTCGTGTTCTTTGTCTGCGCTCTGGTGCCGACGGCGGCCTGGTCGGCTGATGCGGAACAGGCGGCGCAGCTTTACCAGACGGAGCAGTGGTCCGAAGCCGCCACGGCGTATGAGGCGATCGTCCGCGAGCAGCCGGAGAATCCTCAGGCCCATTACAGGCTGGCGGTGGCATTGAGACACCTGGGTCGCCTCGACGAGGCGGGTGACCATCTCGACCTGGCCCAGGCCAGCGGCACGCCGGCCGGTTTCGTGGAAATAGAGCGGGCCCGGCTGGCCGCAGGGGCGGACGACCGTGAGGAGGCCGTGGCTGCGCTCCAGCGGGCGGCGGCGGCCGGTTTCTCCAATCCCTCCGCGATCACCGACGATCCGCTGCTGGCGGACTTGTCGGACGTGGCTGGTTACGCGCCCAGCCTGGATCGGATCCGTCGCAACCAGGCACCTTGCCAGGTGGATCCGATCTTTCGGCAGTTCGACTTCTGGGTCGGCGATTGGGAAGTCAAGGGCGGCGACGGCACCGTCTTTGGCCGCAACATTATTTCCAGCGAAGAGCAGGGCTGCGTCCTGGTCGAACACTGGACCGGCGCCGGCGGCAATACCGGCCAGAGCATCAACTATTACGATGCCATGGCCGGTGAGTGGGTGCAGATCTGGAATGGGCTGGGTATCCAGATCCAGATGCGCGGCGGGCTCTCTGACGGCTCCATGATCCTGGTCGGGGAGATCCTCTATCTGGCCAGCGGCGACCGGCGCGGGTTCCGGGGCACCTGGACCCCGCTCGACGGCGGCGTGGTCCGCCAGTTCTTCGAAGAGTCCACCGACGGCGGCGCCACCTGGTCCCCCTGGTTCGAGGGCTTCTACCATCCCGCCCGCCCCGCGCCGCCGACGCTTCGGGGGCCCTGAGCACGGCAGCCCGGTCCGCCCGCCTGGGTTAAAATGGCAGGTCATGC
Organism: uncultured Gammaproteobacteria bacterium; assembly: GCA_965364575.1. Taxonomy (GTDB): domain Bacteria; phylum Pseudomonadota; class Gammaproteobacteria; order Steroidobacterales; family XN24; genus CAMYOC01. The sequence goes on along the minus strand of CBDTYJ010000143.1, from coordinate 5,561 downwards.
AATCTCGACATCCATTTCTTATCGACGGCCGCCCTCCGGGGCCGGTGGCGCGGTTCTTCGCGGCCCTGGCGGCGATGGCCATCCTCGCGGTATCCATCCTGTTCGGACTGGTCTTCTTCCTGTCCGCGCTCGCTGCTGCCGCCATCGTCGGCATATTCCTGTGGATACAGTCCCGCAGAATGGCATCCTCGCGCGCTGGTCAGCGCCAGCACCCGGGATCGGGCACCACGCTGGAAGGCGATTTCGAAGTCCTCGATCCGAAGCGATCTGACCGCGGACCGCAGGACCGGTGAAAAAGTCTTATCGAAGTCTGCGCAGGCGCCCCCTGTTCACGCCAGTGTGGTTGTCATTGCTGTCCGGCGTGGCGCTGCTTTTCGCCGGCGGCTGGGTGTGGAATTCGCTGGGCACGACGACGGTGATCCTGGTCCGTCACGCCGAGACCGTCGGCGACGGCCCGCAACGTCAGCTGAGTCCCGACGGCATCGGCCGGGCCGCAACCCTGGCGCAGATGCTCGAGAATGTCTCATTGAGCGCGGTCTACGTCAGTGAGCTGCCGCGGACCCGGGCGACGGGTGAGGTGGTGGCGGCGGCGACCGGCGCGGAGCTCATCGAAATGCCGGCGGCTGACGCCGAAGGTCTGGCTGATCGGCTGCGGCGGCGGAAGGGCCAGACGGTGCTCGTGGTCGGTCACAGCAATACGCTGCCGGTTCTGATCGAACGACTCGGCGGGGCGCCCCTGGCCATCGACCAGGACGATTACTCAAATCTGCTGATACTGACCACGGGCTGGCTGGAGCGCACGCGGGTGCTGAGCTTGCGTTACAACCCCTGAGCCGTCGATGCCGGTGACCAGGGTTGCTGGTGTCAGCTGGCGAAGGGATTGCCTGCCAGGTCCCCGTCCTCGGTCAGGCCCGGATAGGGGCGCCCCTGATCCCTGCATCGCTGCGCGATATCCGGATGGGCCCATTCGAACAGCGTCCGGCTGAACAACTCGGGTTCCAGCCGGGATTGTCGGTACAGACCCGCGGCCTCCCGCTGGCGGCGGGCTTCGTAGAGCAGCAGAGCGGCCGCAACCGAGACGTTGAGCGATGCGACGAGCCCTTCCATGGGGATGACCACGTGTCCATCAGACAACTCCGCAGCCTGCGGGCTGACGCCATCGAGTTCGGCGCCCAGGAGGAAGGCCGTCGGCCTGGTGTAATCGAGCTCGCGATAATCAACGGCGTTCTCCGAAAAATGTGCCGCGAGGATCGAGAATCCCCGGCTCTTGAGCGCGCCGCAGGCATCGTGCACGGTGTCATGGATCCGAAGGCCGACGTAGCGGCCCGTGCCGCCGGCAGCCATGTGGTTGCGGGAGACGTCGCCATCCGGATCTACCGCATGGGCTCGGAAGACCCCGGTGGCGTCGCAAGTGCGGAGGATCGCGGCGATGTTGTGGGACTTGTGGACGGCGTCCATGAGGACAGTGAGGTCGGGCTGGCGGGCGCTCAGCACGCGTTTCAATCTGGCGAATCGGCTCGGGGTCATGACCGGGCCCGGCCCGCCCGCCGAAAGTAGATAAAACCTGAGAAAAAGCTCATAACGCTATGATAAAAAACACGACATTAGAGATAAAGACCGATGGACGTGGCACCTATGAACTGACGGCCGCAATCCAGGAGTGCATCCGGGAGTCGGGCGTGGGAACGGGTTTGTGTCATGTCTTCGTCCACCATACCAGCGCGTCGCTGATGCTGTGCGAGAACGCGGATCCGTCGGTGCGCAGGGATCTGGAGGCATTCATGCAGCGCCTGGCGCCCGATGGCGACCCGCGCTACGAGCACGATGACGAAGGACCGGACGACATGCCTGCTCACATCCGCAGCGTACTGACGCAACCGGGCCTGACGTTGCCGGTGGCCGGCGGGCGGGCGGACCTGGGAACCTGGCAGGGCGTGTATCTGTGGGAACACCGCCATCGGGCCCACCGGCGTCGGATCACCATGACGCTTCAGGGTGAAGCCGGATGAGACCTCACTGCCGGTGCCGGGCCACGGCCTCGCGGATAAAGTCGCTGTGCCGCCCGATCAGCAGGTCGGCCAACACCACATCCTCGATCACCCCGTCGGGATTGATCAGGAAGGTGGCGCGCCGGACGCCGAGGCCCAGCGGGCCGTCCACCCCGTAGTCCTTGACCGCCGTCTTGTCACTGTCAGCCAGCAGGGTGAACGGGAGCCTGTGGCGGGATCTGAATCGCTGGTGGCTGTCCTCATCCTGGGGGCTGACACCGACGACCCTGATACCCACGTCCGAGATATCCTCGTGCATGTCCCGGATGTCGCAGGCTTCCTTGGTGCAACCCGGGGTGAAGTCCGCCGGATAGAAATAGAGCAGCAGCGGCCCGTCCGCGAGCAGGCCTGCGAGAGAGACCTGATTGCCATCCTGATCGGGAAGCTCGAAGGCCGGGGCCCGGTCACCTTTTTTTAGCATCGCCGCCACGCTCCTTGTCGAAGGGCATCTCCATCACCCGGTAGCCGGTCATGCCCATGCCCAGGGCGCCATAGACCCGCTGGGCATGGGCGTTGTCGCTCTCCACATACAGGCGTACGCCGCAGACATCGGGCCGGGCCCGCGCCAGGTCCACCAGATGGCGGTACAGGCTGGAGAACACGCCTTGTCCGCGGGAGCCTGGTTCCACATAGACGCTTTGAATCCACCACCACCAGCCGTTGCGCCAGTCGCTCCATTCCAGCGTATACATGATCTGGCCGCAAGGTACGCCGTCGATTTCGGCGATGAAATAGACGCTGCGTTCCGGGTCAGCCAGACCCAGTCGGACCCCCGGTTCCAGCAATGCAGGATCGAGCTGCTTGCCCTCGGATTCCTCCGCCAGCCGGGCATTGAAATCCACCACCACGGCCTGGTCGGCGGGGGTCGCGGGTCTGATCGTCAGGTTCAAGGTCTGGCCCCTGGTTCCGGCCCGAAGTTTGGGCGGCCGGTAAGCATAACGCCCGGTGCAGCCCCTGTCAGTCGGCCGTTGGACAGTCTCCCGGCCGGTGGTAAACTGCGCAGCCGGAAGAGGGGCCGTAGCTCAGTTGGGAGAGCGCCTCGTTCGCAATGAGGAGGTCGGCAGTTCGATTCTGCTCGGCTCCACCACTTCCGATTCTCCGCGTCGGGCGCCGGACTCAGGGGACCTGCGGGTTCCCCCGGCGGACGACCCCGAAACGATCCGGGCAAGCTCACCGATTCGCGTGGGTTCGACAGCGTCGGACCGCTCCGTCATCATCTTGACTGGTCCTTCCAGGCGAGGCAGATGACAGGACACATGCTGCAGGTCGGAATCCGGCGAGTGTGTTTCTGAGCCCATGCTCGAATTCTCAGACGTTTCCAAGCACTACGATCAGACTCATGCCCTGCGGTCGATCAACCTCAGCGTCGATGCGGGCGAGACCGTGGTGCTGATCGGGCCCAGCGGCTGCGGTAAATCGACCGTTCTGCGGCTGATCACCGGGCTGATCCGCGCCGATGCAGGACACATCAGATTCGAAGGACGGATCCTGGCGCCGGACAATCTGTCAGAAGCCAGGCAACGCATGGGCTATGTGATCCAGGAAGGCGGTCTGTTCCCCCATCTGTCGGTGGGCGAGAACGTCTGTCTGATGGCCCGGCACCTGCAGCGGGATCCGGCCTGGATCGCCTCGCGGCTGAACGAACTTGCTGCACTGGTCAGACTCCCGATCGGACTGATGGGCAGATTTCCCCCGGAGCTCTCCGGTGGACAGCGTCAGCGCGTCAGTCTCATGCGTGCCCTGATGCTGGACCCGGATCTGCTGTTGCTGGACGAGCCGCTCGGGGCGCTGGATCCGATGATCCGATACGAGCTGCAGCAGGAGCTCAAGGCCATCTTCGACGAGCTGGGCAAGACCGTGGTGATGGTCACCCATGACATCGCCGAAGCGGCCCACTTCGGACAGCGCCTCGTACTGATGCGAGCGGGGCGGGTCGTCCAGACAGGATCGATCCGGGAACTGGCCCGGAGCCCGGCGGAACCCTTCGTCGAAGCATTCCTCAGAGCCCAGCATGAGCCCATGTCCCGCCTGGCGGAGGTGCTGGGATGAAACGGGCGGGGCAGCTGGCCACCTGGGGTCTGGCGCTGGCCGCGCTGATGCTGGCACGACCCGCAGTCGCGGAGGAGGAGGGGGTCAAGACGCTCGCCGTCGGTTCCAAGAGCTTTACCGAGTCCGTCATCCTCGGCGAGATGATGCGGCAGCTCGCGGTCGATGCGGGCGCCGATGTCATCCATCGGCGGCAGCTCGGCGGCACGCGGGTGGTGTGGAATGCCTTGCTGAGCGGCGAAATCGACGCCTACCCGGAGTACACCGGGACGCTGTTGCACGAGACCCTGGCCGGGGAGGACCTGGGGACGGTTGAGCGGCTCAGGGCAGCACTGATGGCGCGTGGCATAGGCATGACCGACGGGCTCGGATTCAACAACACCTATGCGATCGGGATGACAGCGGCCCTGGCCCGCCGGCTGGACCTGCGGTCGATCTCGGATCTCCGGTCCTATCCTGAGCTTGCGCTCGGTTTCGGTAACGAGTTCATGGACCGGGCCGACGGCTGGCCGGGGCTGCGGCGCCGGTATGGTTTGCCCCAGACGGATGTCCGGGGTCTCGACCATGATCTGGCCTACCGTGGCCTGGCGGCCGGGACGCTGGATGCCATCGATCTCTACTCGACCGATGCCGAGATCGCCTACTACGGCCTGGTCGCGCTGGAAGACGATCTGGGTTTCTTCCCCGAATACGATGCGGTCATCCTCTACCGTCTCGACCTGGCGCGATGGGCCCCTGAGGTGGTCGCCCGGTTTGAAGGGCTGGCCGGGCGGATCGACGCCACAACCATGCGCGCCATGAATGCCAGCGCCAAGCTCGGCGGCGAAGCCGAATCGGCGGTGGCCGCAGATTATCTGGCACAGCATTTCGGCGTAACCGGGACGCGGCAGGGCGATTCGGCCTGGCAGCGTTTCCTCAAACACACCGCCGAGCACCTGGCCCTGGTGGGCCTTTCCCTGTCGGCCGCCGTCCTGCTCGCGATCCCGCTGGGCATCCTGGCGGCCCGGCGGGAACGGGTCGGTCAGCTCGTGCTCGGCGTCGCCGGCATCCTGCAGACCATCCCGTCCCTGGCCATGTTCGTGTTCCTGATCCCGCTACTCGGGATCGGGGCTCCGCCTGCGATCGCGGCGCTGTTCCTCTACAGCCTGCTGCCGATCGTCCGCAACACCTACGCGGGTCTCCGGGATATCCCGCCGTCCATCATCGAATCGGCCCGGGCGCTGGGGCTGCCGGCGGGCGCCCGTCTGCGTATCGTCGAATTGCCGCTGGCCACCCGGGCTATCCTCGCAGGTATCAAGACCTCCGCCGTCATCAACGTGGGCACCGCCACCCTGGGCGCCCTGATCGGCGCCGGCGGATATGGCCAGCCGATTCTGACCGGCATCCGCCTGGACGATATTGGTCTGATACTGCAGGGCGCCGTGCCCGCCGCCATCCTGGCGTTGCTGGTACAGGGAGCCTTCGAAC
>CBDTYJ010000142.1:0-7113 GCA_965364575.1 uncultured Gammaproteobacteria bacterium | reverse complement strand
TATCTCGGGATTCGGCCTGTGCAACCTCTATCTCGCCCTGCGCAGCCTGTCCGGGCAGCCCGCGGAACAGGTCACCCCGGAACAGGTGACACAACTCGCCGAAGGGGGCGACCAGGTCGCCGGATCCGCGCTGGCCCACTTCTTTTCCTTCCTCGGCATCATCGCCGGCAATCTGGCCCTGACCCTCGGCGCTCTCGGTGGGATCTATATCGCCGGCGGCATCACACCCAAACTGCAGCACGCCTTCGAAACCTCGGATTTCCGGCGCAAGTTCGAACAGAAAGGCCGTTACGTCGATTACATGACGGCCATACCCACCTATCTGGTGACCGAAGAGGTCCCGGCCTTCCGCGGCCTGGCGGCGATCCTCGACGGACACATGGTCAACCTGCATCAGGCCTGACCGGCCCCGGCGCTTGGGCCGGCGGCACCGCGGGCGGTATCCTTGGCGTCCGCGTCTGGCGTATCGACTCTGGATGCGCCCGGGAAGCGGAACCGGTTGTACATAAGCCATTCGGAGACCAGCGCATCGATGGAACCGGCCGAGAAGACAACCGCGACGGTCGATATCCTGCGCAAGGCGCAGGAGGTCGAGGCGCGTTTCGAGGCCCTGCTGGATGCATCGCCGGACGGTATCGTCATCACTGACGGGAGCGGCCGGATCGAGGTCTTCAACGCCGCAGCCGAACGCCTGTTCGGTTATTCAGAATCGGCGATCCTGGGCATCAGCTTCGCGAGATTGATCGACACGGGCGACGGCGATAGTCCGGCCCGCCTGAGCACCCGCTCGCTGCTGGAAACGCTGGAGGCCGGTCTGAGGCACACGACCGGGGAGTTTTCCGCCCGCCGCAGCGACGGCAGCAGCGTCCCCGTGGAGCTGTCGGTGGGCCAGACCCGCACGGGCGACCAGGGCTCCTTTATCGTCATCGTGCGCAACATCGCCCGGCGGCAGGCCGCAGCGGCGGCCCTCGCCCGCAGCGAGGCGAACCTGAGCATGTCCCAGAAGCTGGCCCATCTCGGCAGCTTCGAACTCACCTATCCCGAGACCGGTGATACCTACTGGTCGGACGAGGTGTTCCGGATTCTCGACCGGGATCCCGCCGAAGGGCCGCTGGGGGCGGCGCGGGTGCTCGACATCGTGCACGGGGATGACCGGGCACCGGTACTGGACGCGGTCCGCGAGGCGGTCCGCCACAGCGGGCTGCTGCGCATCGAGCATCGCTTGCTGATGCCCGATGGCGGGATCCGCCACGTGGAGACCCAGGCACGGATTTCCGCCGAGGATGCCGACGGCCGCCGGCGGGTCAGCGGCACGATCCTGGATGTCAGCGACCGCTATCGCTTCGAACAGGAACTGCGCCGCGAGCGGGATCGGGCGGAAAGCTATCTGGATCTGGTCGGGGTCATGATCATCGCGCTGGATGCCGACGGCCATATCACCCTGGTCAATCGCCAGGGGCTGCAGATCCTCGGCCATGCGGAGGCGGAGATCCTGGGGCGGAATTTTTTCCGGCTGTTCGTGGCCGAGACCGAACGGCCGGCGGCCCTGAGAAAGTTCAGTCTGGCTCTCAGCGGGGACGCCGCAGGGCGGGAGGCCCTGGAAAAGCTGTGGCTGGACACCGGCAACGGGAGGCGTCTGGTCCAATGGCGCAACCAGCGCCTGATCGATCCGGACCAGCGGGTCACCGGGCTGCTGTGCGCCGTCGAAGACATCACCGAGCAACATCTGACCGAGAATCAGCTCAAGCGCGCGGAGGAGGAGCTGCGGCTGACTTTTCATCACGCGCCGATCGGTATGGCGACCCTGGACATCGACGGCAACATCACCAGCGTCAACCAGGCCCTCTGCGCCATGCTGATCTACTCGGAGCAGGACATGCTGGGACGTCCGATCGTCGACATTGCCCATCCGGACGATCGCCCGACCGCCGAATCCCTGCGCCAGTCGCTGCTGAGGGGCGACGTGGAGTACCTGCGTCAGGAGAAGCGCTACCGGCGCAGCGACGGGACGACCATGTCGGGCGTGGTGCGCTACTCGCTGGTCCGCGACCTGCGTCATCGACCGCTCATGTTCGTGGTGCAGATCGTCGATCGGACCGAGCAACTGGAGGCGGAACTGGAGATCCGCCAGCACCGGGAACGCCTGGGCCAGGCCTCGCGGCTCGGCACCATGGGTGAGATGGCCGCGGCGATCGCGCACGAGCTCAATCAGCCGTTGACGGCGATCTCGAGCTACGTCCAGGCGGTACAGCGCATGATCGAGTCCGGCACCATTCAGCCGCGAGAGGTCATGCCCATCCTCGGAAAAGTCCACGACCAGGCGCGCCGGGCCGGACACGTGATCCTGGGGCTGAGGAATTTCGTCAAACAGCGCGGCGTTACCCGCCAGCCGACTGATCTCCATCGTGTACTCCGGGACGTCTCCATGCTCGCGGAACTGGACGCCCGCGCCCACGACATCCCGATGCGGTCCGAGGTGCCCGGGACCCTGCCCCAGGTACAGGCCGACCCGGTGCAACTGCAGCAAGTGCTGCTGAACCTGATCCGGAACGCGGTGGACGCCATGAGCGAACGAGCGGATCGCGACCGGGGCATCGATATCGCCGTCACTGTGGATGACGGCGAAGAGGTGTCGATCTCGGTCACCGACGCCGGCTCCGGTATCTCGCCGGAGGATCGGGTCAAGCTGTTCAAGCCGTTCTTTACCACCAAGAAAGACGGCATGGGCATGGGCCTGTCCCTGAGCCGCTCAATCGTCGAGGCACATGGCGGACGCCTCGACTTTACCGACAACCCCGAGGGCGGCACTATCTTCACCATGACGCTGCCGACGTTGCCCGGGACCGATTGATGTCAGAGCGCGGCGGCACCGTGTTCCTGGTCGATGACGACGATGCGGTGCGTGACTCCGTCTCGCTGCTGATGCGCTCCGCGGGACTCCGGACCCGGGAATTCGCCTCCGCCGCGGAATTCCTGGAACAGTACGGGCGGGATCAGCTGGGATGTCTGCTGCTGGACGTGCGCATGCCGGGCATGAGCGGTCTCGAACTGCAGAAAGAACTGAACAGGCGCAACCATACGCTGCCCATCGTGTTTATCAGTGCGCACGGTGATATCCCGATGGCGGTCGAAGCGGTCCGGCGCGGCGCCATCGACTTCATCCAGAAACCCTTCGACGACGAGGAGCTGCTGGACAAGGTCAAGCAGGCCCTGCACTCCAGCGAACGGCGATATGAAGAAGAGTCGGAGCGGCTGGATATCCGTCGGCGGGTAGAGAGTCTTACCGCGCGAGAACGCGAGGTCATGTCCCAGGTCGTCCAGGGCAAGGCCAATAAAGTGATCGCCAGTGATCTCGGTGTCAGCCAACGGACGGTGGAGATCCACCGCGCCAGGGTGATGGAGAAGATGCAGGCTTCCTCGCTGGCTCAACTCGTTCGGATGGTGCTGATCGCCGAAGCCGAACTCTGACCCTCGCCCCGGTGTCGGGCGCCTTAGGTAGAAATTCGTATTTTCTTCCGCACAAGTCCGGTGAATACTCCCTGAACAGAACAAACGGGGCGGAACACACCGCCTGAAAAATCTCAGGGGCGTCACATGGTCCAGGCATCAGGCAGAATCGAGCCGACGGGCTCGGCATTATGTCTGGTCGAGCACGACGCCGATGCCCGCCACTCCCTGGCCACCCTGCTCGGCAGCCTGGGGATCAGCGTCAGGACCTACGACAACGCGGAAGATCTGCTGGCCGCTCTCGATCAGGTCGACGTGTCCATGCTGGTCAGCGAATTGAGCCTGCCGGGGATGAGCGGCATCGAGCTGCTCAGGCGTCTGCGGGAGCGCGGTATCAGCGCGCCGACCATCCTCCTCAGCGAGGACAGCGATATCCCCACCGCGGTGGACGCCATCCGCGCCGGCGCCGTCGATTTTATCGAGAAGCCGTTTATCGACCGGGTGTTACTCCGGCGCGTAAAAGCGGCGCTGGACAGTTCTGCCGCGGGTTGAGGCAGAAGCGGGTCAGGCCAGCAGGCGCTGGATCTTGAGCAGGTATTCGTCCAGGGACGAGTGCTTGGTCCAGGTCTCCTCGAAAGGCACGGTGCATCGCGCCTGGGAGGCGACACCCACCATCACGCCGCTGGCGCCTTCCAGGGCCACCTCCACGGCGTAGGCGCCGAGACTCGAGGCGAGGATGCGGTCCAGGGCCGCGGGGTTCCCGCCGCGCTGGATGTGACCGAGGATCACCGCCCGGCTGTCCAGCCCCGTCTCCTTCTGTATCTCTTTGGCCAGCATGCTGGAATCGTGGATGGTGATCCTGCCGTCCAGGGAGCGGACCCCTTTGTGCACCACGCCTTCCGCCACCACGATCAGACAGCTGGTCTTGCCCATGGCCCGGGAATCCTGGATCCGGCCGATCAGATCCCGCAGCTCGACCGGGTGCTCGGGCAGCAGGACTTCTTCGGCCCCGCAGCCGATGCCGACCCCGAGGGCGATGAACCCGGCCATGCGGCCCATCACCTCCACCAGGAAGATGCGCTCGAAGGCGTCGGCGGTATCCCGCACCTTGTCGATGGCGTGCAGCGCAGTATCCAGGGCGGTGAAATAGCCGATGGTGTAGTCCGTCCCGGCCAGGTCGTTGTCGATGGTCCCGGGCAGGCCGATCAGCTGGCCGTCCCAGTGATCACTGAGGGCAGCGGCACCACGCAGCGATCCGTCTCCTCCGATCACGAACAGCACATCGACGCCCAGCTTGCGCAGGACGCCGGCCGCCTTGTCGCGCCCTTCGGGCTTCATGAACTCCGCGCAGCGGGCCGAGCGCAGGATGGTGCCCCCTCGCTGTACGATGTTGGCGACGGACTTGCGTTCGAGGATCACATAATCCTCGTTGACGATCCCGGAATAGCCCCGATAGAAGCCGACCACCTCCATGTCGCTTCGCAGGGCAGTACGGGTGATGGCCCGGATCGCCGCATTCATGCCGGGCGCATCGCCACCGCTGGTGATGATGCCCGCTTTTCGGGGTCTGTCTGCCGCCATCTGCCTTCTCCGTGACGATCGCCATACAAGATCCCGATCATAGGCCGGGGATGCTGCAGGATAGCGTGCATCATGCCGCGCCGCGACCGGGCGTTAAAGTAGGGATTTTCCCCGACCGCGCGGGGCTGGGTCGACGATTATAATCACGGCTCTATCCATCCACTTCAGATCGGTATGACAGCCGGAGGACGCGGGACGTGAGCAGACAGAAGGTCGGGATCATCGGCGCGGGGCAGGTCGGCGTGGCATCCGCGTTCGCCATGTTCGTCCAGGAGACCTGCGCCGAGCTGGTGCTGGTGGATATCGACAAGAAGCGGGCCCACGGCGAAGCCATGGATCTGATGCACGGGCAGGGCTACGTGGGCCGCATCGTGGTCAGCGACGGAGACTACGCCGACCTGGAGGGCTGCCATGTCATCGTCATCGCCGCGGGCGCCGCGCAGAAGCCCGGTGAGACCCGACTGGACCTGCTCAACAACAATGCGCGGATCTTCCGCAGCATCGCCGAGGGCGTCGATCGCTATGCGCCGGACGCGATCCTGGTGGTGGCCAGCAACCCGGTCGATGTGCTGACCTACATGCTGCAGCAGATGAGCGGGCGGCCCCGTCATCATGTCATCGGCACCGGCACCATGCTCGACACCTCCCGTTTCCGTACCCTGCTCGGTCAGTATTACGAGGTCGATCCACGCTCGGTCCATGGCTATATCCTCGGCGAGCACGGGGATTCGGAGTTCCCGGCCTGGAGCACGGTCACGATCGGCGGCAAGCAGGTCCGCGGCGGCGTACTGGGGAAAGAATGGCACCCGGCCGAGATGGACAAGTTGTTCGGCAACGTCCGCGACGCTGCCTATCACATCATCGAGGGCAAGGGTCATACCAACTGGGCCATCGGCCTGGTGATCTCACGCCTCACCGATATCATCCTCGACGATCGGCGATCCATCCAGCCGGTCAGTGCGAGGCTCAAGGGCGACTATGGCCTGTTTGATGTGTGCGTCAGCGTCCCGGCCCTGATCGGCTCCAACGGTGTGCAGCGGCTGATCCATCTGAATCTGGAACCGGACGAACAACAGGCCCTGGACAATTCGGCGGAGGTGATGAAGAAGAGCATCGCCGGGGTCGAACTCTGATCAGCACCCGGGCGCGATTCAGTCACCGTCGCCTGACTGCTGGAAATACCGCAGCACGTGCGCTTTCTCCATGGTGACGAATCCACCGGAGTTGGATTCCTCCATCAGGCGGTCCACGGTCACCATGAAATCCTCGATCCGGGATTCCTTCTCGATGATCTCCACCACCACCGGCAGATCCGATGACAGGTCCAGCACCTTGGCCTGGCGCATCTCCGCGGTGGAGCCATAGCCGCAGATGCCGCGCAGCACCGTGGCGCCGGCGATGCCCTGGGATCGGGCCGCCCGGACCAGCGCTTCATAGAGGGCCAGATGCCCGTGCTTGTCGGATTCGCCGATGAAGATCCGCAGCAGCACTGCTTCGCCTTCGGTATGCATGGTTCGACCTCTCAGGACCGGAGCAGCACGACCGTCATGCTGCCCAGATAAAACAGGACCATCGCCCCCACCAGCGTCAGCCCGAAATAGACGGCGGCGAAATACAGCTCACCGCTACGCAGAAATTGCGCCAGCTCGTAGACGAAGGAGGACATGGTGGTGAAACCGCCGCAGAAACCGGTGGCGAGAAACAGGCGCGTCTCCGGCGACAGCAGATCGCCCTCGGCGGCAAAAGCGGCGATGACACCGATAAAGAAACAGCCGGCAAGATTCGAGATCAGCGTGCCCCACGGCATGGTCAGGCTGATCCCGGCGGTGAGCAGGGTCGCCAGATAGCGGGCCACGGCACCGAGCATGCCGCCGATGCCGACGTAGACGAGAGGGATCAGACTTGCGCCCATCGACACTCCGCGGTTGTTGCCCGGATTCCGGTCGGGCCCCATGTTAGGGGGCCGGAGCCGGGGCGACAACGCGCTGACGGTGAGTCCTGGAAAAAAAAGACCCGCCATGACGGCGGGTCCCCAATGGTCCCTTGCCGGGACTCTTGTTTCGTCGGATTCGTCCTGCCGGTCAG
>CBDTYJ010000141.1:0-7125 GCA_965364575.1 uncultured Gammaproteobacteria bacterium | reverse complement strand
GACATCAGACGCATGAAATAGGGCGAACCTCTCATGAAGTGCCAGTCCAGGGGATTGACCGCCGCAGCGCGGACCCTGACCAGGACCTCGTTGTCGGCGGGGACCGGCTTTTCGACGTCTTCGACACTGATGATGTCCGGCGGGCCATAGCAGCGGTGGATGGCCGCCTTCATGGTCTCCGCGTCGCCCGCCAGCGCCGGCGCCGGCCCGCAGGCGGAAGTGTAGCTGAGCACGAAGGCCAGAGAGACGATCGCGAGCGCGAGGACCCCGAGGATGCCGATCATGATCTTGTATCGCAGCTTCATCAATCCGTCTCCTTGCTGGGTCGCTGGCGTCGATCCGCTGACCTATTGTACCGGCACAGGTGAAAAACGCTGATCGGGAACCAGGATGTGGACGGCGGCCTCGGCTCGGATCGAGGTTCTAACGATCAGAGATTTGCGCCTGTCCGACCCGGGAACCCATAATTCGGGTTCTGACCGAACCATCCGGGTCTGGCCTGATCCAATAGCCCAGGCACAAAAGAAACGCGCAAGGGCGGTCCTGCATGACGCGAAAAATAAAACGCTACCTGCTGATTGCGGGCATCTTTGCCATCTCTGTGAGTGGCGCCGTGATGCTGAGCCAGATGAAGCCGCCGCCGGAGAAGAAGGAGTCGACCAACGTCGACCTGCTGGTAGAGGTCATGCCCCTCGCGGCCGAGACGGTCAGCTTCGAGGTCTCCAGCCAGGGCACCGTGCAGCCGCGCACCGAGACGGTGCTGAGCGCGGAGGTGGCAGGCGCAATCGTCAGCATCTCGCCGAAGTTCATCCCCGGCGGTGTATTCGACAAGGACGAAGTGCTGATGCGGATCGATCCGACCAACTACGTCGTCGCGGTCGATCAGGCGAGGGCACTGCTGGCCCAGCGCCAGATCGAATATGACGGGGCGCTGAAATTGCGCGAACAGGGTTATCGCGCCGAGACGGAACTGGCCTCGGCCAAGGCCGCGCTGGCCTCCGCCAAAGCCGAACTGGTGCGAGCACAGCGCAACCTGGAACGCACCTACATCCGGCTGCCCTATGCCGGCATGGTCCGCGCAAAGGAGACCGATCTCGGCGAGTACGTCAATGTGGGCAGCCGCCTGGGTGTCGTGTTCGCCACCGACTACGCGGAGATCCGCCTGCCGCTAACCGACTCGGACCTCGCTTTTGTCGAATTGCCGGCAGCTGCTGATGCGGCCGGTGACGGCGGTCTCGGGCCGCGGGTGGAGTTATCGGCCACCCAGCGGGGACAGGAACGGACCTGGGAGGGGCGCATCGTGCGCAGCGAAGGCGTGGTGGATGAGAACACCCGCGTGACCTACGCTGTGGCCCGGATCGAGGATCCCTACCGTCTGCATGCTGGAGACGATGACATCGCGCCCCTGCCGATGGGCACATTCGTGGCGGCCAGCATCGAGGGCGCCACCGTGGACGGGGTGGTGCGTGTACCGCGCAGCGCTCTGCGCGGCAACGGCCAACTGGTGATCGTCGACGGAGACAACCGTCTGGAGATCCGTGACGTCAGGACATTGCGCGCGGACGCGGAGTATGCCTATCTGGTGGGCGGCGTCGATGAGGGCGAGCGCATCAGTCTCACCGTGATCGAGAATCCGATCAATGGCATGCGCGTGCGCACCGGGGACGACACGGCCGAACAGCGGGTCGCGTCCGAGACCGAGGCGGAGCCGGCGCAGTGAATCCACGGGGCGTGACACCTCTCAAGGGCATCATCGCGTGGTTCGCCAGTAACCACGTCGCGGCCAATCTGCTGATGCTGCTGATCGTCGCGTTCGGCCTGGTTTCGAGCTTCACCATCCGCAAGCAGACCACGCCCGATTTCGAGCTGCGCAATGTCCAGGTCCGGGTGCCGTACCTCGGCGCCGCGCCGCAGGAAGTCGAAGAGGGCGTGGTGATCAAGATCGAGGAGGCCATCCAGGACATCGACGGCATCGTCGAGATCAACTCGACCGCCGATGAGGGGCTGGGCACGGTCACCGCGGAAGTCGCGACCGGAGAAGACATCAACGAGATCCTGAGCGAGATCAAGACCCAGGTCGACGCCATCGCGACCTTCCCCGCCCTGACCGAGAAACCGGTGATCTACAAACAGGAGATCCCGATCCACGTCGTGTTCGTCTCGATCCACGGCAACATGGATGCGTTTGCCCGCAAGGCGCTGGCGCAGCAGGTCCGGGACGAGCTGATGACCATGCCGGAGGTCAATCAGGTTCAGTTCCTGGGGGACCGGGATTACGAGATCAGTATCGAGGTTTCGGAGCACGTGCTGCGGCAGTACGGCCTGACCATGAGCGAAGTGTCCCAGGCGGTGAAGGACTCGTCGGTCGACCTGCCCGGTGGCACCATCAAGACTGCGGGCGGAGATATCCTTCTGCGCACCGAAGGGCAGGTCTATACCGGTCTGGAGTTCGCGCAGCTCGTGCTGCGGACCTATCCTGACGGGACCCGGCTCACACTCGGGGACATCGCCACCATTAACGACGGCTTCGTCGAAACCGACGGCTACGGCCGCTTCGACGGCGAGCCGACCGCGTTGTTGCGGGTGCTGGCGGGCGGCCAGCAGAACGAACTGACTACTGCCCGGGCGGTGCGGGAATACATCGAGGAACGCGCCGAGTCTCTGCCCGAGGGGATCAGCATGGACGTGTGGATCGACCGATCCCACTATCTCCAGGGCCGCCTCGACATGATGATGAAGAACATGTTCCAGGGTGCGGCCCTGGTGTTCATCATCCTGTCGCTGTTCCTGCGTCTGAAGATCGCGATGTGGGTCATCGTCGGCATCCCGATCGCCTTCCTGGGCACCCTCTGGCTGATGCCACTCGGGCCCTGGCCGGTGACCATCAACATGGTCAGTCTGTTCGGGTTCATACTGGTGCTGGGTATCGTGGTCGACGATGCCATCATCATCGGCGAGAGTATCTACACCAAGATCCGGGCGGATGGCCATACGCTCGACAATGTGATCAAGGGCGTGCACCGGGTCGCGGTCCCGGCGACTTTCGGCGTGCTGACGACCATCGCCGCGTTCGCACCCATGCTGTTCGTCGGCGGCATCGCCGGGGCGTTCTTCGAAGCCATGTCGATGGTGGTGATCCTGTGCCTGATCTTCTCCCTGATCGAATCCAAGCTCATCCTGCCGGCCCATCTGGTCCACACGAGGATCCCGGCGATCGATGACAAGGAGATATTCCGGCCCTATCGGGAAGTGAGCTGGTACCGATGGGTGCCACGATTCTTCCAGCGGCTGAACCGGAATATCCATACCGGATTGCGCGACTTCATCGACCGCCGCTACCGCCCCCTGCTGGAAAAAGCGGTGGACAATCGCGGCGTCACGTTCAGCCTGTTCGCGGGTGTGCTGGTGCTCACGGTCGGGCTGATGAACAGTGGCATCGTCCGTACCGTGCTGTTCCCCGACGTGCCGGGCGATTTCATCCAGGTGCAGATGACGATGCAAAACGGTACCGCGCCACGGGTCCGTAACGCCGCGCTGGACAAGCTCGAGCAGGCGGCGCTGGACCTCAACGAAGCCTGGGTGGCGGAGAACCCGGGAGCGGATCCGCCGATCCACCATCTGGGCGTGTTCACCCAGGGGGATACCGGTGGGCAGATCTTCGCCGAGATGCCGCTGGACGAGGATCGCCCGCTCAATGGCGAGGACATCGAGATCATGTGGCGGGAGCGCGTCGGGGAGATACCCGGGGTCAAGGAACTGACATTCGCCTCCGGCACGAATATCGGTGGTGACGCGCCTTTGAGCTTCAACCTGATCGGCTCGAACTACGAGTCCCTGGAAGCCGCCGCCAGAGAACTCGAGCAGAAGCTCGGTGAATACGATGGCGTGCTCGACATCCGCAATTCGATCGCCAGCGGCGGCGAGGAGATCAAACTCTCGATCAAGCCGGAGGCCGAGGCCCTGGGGCTGACCATGTCTTCCCTCGGCAGACAGGTCCGCCAGGCGTTCTACGGCGAAGAAGCCCAGCGGATACAGCGCGGCAAGGATGAACTCAAGGTCATGGTCCGGTATCCGGAGGACGAGCGGCGCTCCATCGCGGACCTGGAGAATATGCGTATCCGCACGGACAGCGGCGACGAAGTGCCGTTCTCATCGGTGGCTGAGGTCAGCTTCGGCCAGGCCTATTCCTCGATCCAGCGACAGAACCGCAAGCGCGTCGTCACGGTCTCGGCCGACGTGGACGCGGAAGAGGTGGAGCCCAGCGCCATCATCGAGGAGATTTCCGAGGAATATATCCCGGGCCTGCTGAGCCGTTACCCCGGTGTCAGCTACGGCCTCGAAGGCGCCAGCCAGGAACAGCTCGAACTGGTCCGGAACCTCAGCATCGCCTCGCTCGCGGCCCTGTTCCTGATCTATGCGCTGATCGCCATCCCGCTGCATTCCTACTGGCAGCCGTTGATCATCATGTCGGTCATACCCTTCGGTCTGATCGGCGCCGTCTTCGGGCACGTGGTCATGGGTACCGCGATCAGCATGTTCTCGCTGTTCGGGTTGATCGCCCTGGCGGGCGTGGTCGTCAATGACAGCCTGGTGATGGTGGATTTCATCAACAAGGCGCGGCAGGAGGGGACGTCGATCAGGACAGCCGTGATCGAGTCCGGCACCCAGCGCTTCCGGGCCATCATCCTGACGTCACTGACCACGGCTGCCGGCCTGATGCCGATCATGATGGAGAAGAGCGTGCAGGCGCAGTTCGTGATCCCGATGGCCATCTCGCTGTCATTCGGGATCATATTCGCGACAATCATCACGCTGTTCCTGGTCCCGTCGCTTTATCTGATGCAGATCGACTTCGGTCAGCGCATGAGGGCGCTCAAGAATCTGCTGCTGGGCAGGGACCCGGTCCCGGAGTCCGAGGCCGCGGGACCGCACTGAGTCGGGCCCGGACCGTCTCCAGTTCCCCGGCTCCACATACGCGTGGTCGCCCGGAGCCGGGCCGGTCCGCCGACGGTCATGCCTCGATAGACATATCTTCTGCAGCGATCGCGCGGACCCTGGGCCCGAAGCTCTCGATGTTCGCGAGCGTCTCGTTGTGGTGGGCGATGATCTGGGCCGCGGACAGGTGGGCGTTGTCTTCGGTCGTATGTCCGTCCGCGACCAGCACCACCGGATAACCCAGCGCCAGCGCCCGCCGGGTCGTCGTGTCGACGCAGTATTCGGATTGCATCCCGCAGATCACGAGATCGGTGACGCCATGCTGTTTGAGCAGGTCCTCCAGTCCCGTGCGGTTGAACGAGTCCGGTGTCGTCTTGCGGACCTGCAGATCGGTGGCTTCGATGTGCAGGCCCTCGGCGAACCGCCAGGCGCGGGATCCCGGCTCCATAAAACCGGATTCCGACTCGTGTTGGATAAAGATCACGACGGCCCCGGCGGCCCGCGCCTTCGCGGCGACCGCGTTGATCCGGGTGATGACCTCCTGGAATTGACAGGCCTCATGATCCCCTTCGCACAGGCCCTGTTGGACGTCGATGACCAGCAGCGCGGTCTTCATGGTTGTCTTGACGCCCAGATGGCGAGTTTATGCCGGATCGCCTGTTGCGACACCTGGTCTTCGGGGATCGGGGTCAGCAACTTGTCGTGGACCAGCAGACGGTAGATATACTCGAGCTTGTCGTTGGCTGAATCGGTCGGCTCCCACTCCACCGCGCCGCGTTTCTCGCCGTACTTCATGCCGATGGCGATCGCCTTCTTCACCAGTTCCTTCTCGTTCTTCAATTTCTTCATGGGATTCCCTCGGTACTGAGATCAGAGACCAGGGAGGCGTCCTGCCGGGTCAGAGGCCTGTCAGCCGCCGCCGTGGTCTGCCGATCCCTCACGCAGCATCTGAGCCTCGACCGGGAATGCCGCTTCCAGCGCCGCTCGCATGATCAGGCGGATCGGCGCATTCTCGTCGTTAGAGACGATCAAGATCCCGACATCGCGCGCCGGAGCGAGGTAGATAAAGGAGCGGAAGCCCTCATCCTGGCCGCCGTGGCTGGCGGCGAAAATTCCGCCCCAGGGTAGCCCGAGGCTCCAGCCCAGGCCACTGAGGCGATTGGGATCGTCCGGCCAACTCCAGGCGGACGACCACATCTCCTTCATCGACTCGGGAGAGAGGATCCGCTCGCTGCCGAAGGCACCGCCGTTGAGCATCGCCCTGGCGAAGTTCGCCATCTCGACGATGCTGCTGTTGAGGGTGGAACTCGGGGCATGCCGCCGATTGTAGGGATAGTGCGCCGCGACCCGCCGCTCAGGCGCGCCGACGTGTCCTTTGACGCGCAGGTCCGACGGGATCTCGGAGGCGATAAAGGAGCTGTCGTTCATCTGCAGGGGTGCGAACAGATTCTCCGCCATATAGTCCTCGAACGACTCCTCGGCAACCATCTCGATGACCAGGCCGAGCAGCTCGAAACCGATATTGCTGTACTCACGATCCGTGCCGGGCGCGAACAGCAGCGTGCGATCCTCCTGTGACCGGATCCAGCGCCAGAGAGCCTCCGGGTCATGCTGGGGACGGTCCCATTCATAGTCCTCCACATCCGGCATGCCGGCCGTATGGGTCAATAATTGCCGCAGGGTGATGTCCCTGGCCCGGGGGTCCGCCATCGAGAAGAAGGGCACATGCTTTGTTACCGGGTCGTCCAGCGACAGCTTCCCGGCTTCCGCCAGCTGCATGATGGCGACGGCCACCAGGGGTTTGGAGACCGATGCCCAGTGGAAGACGGAATCCGGCGTCAGCCTGTTGTCCGTACCGAGTTCGGCCACACCGTAGGCCTCCGCGAACACCAGCGCGCCGTCGGCGACGATGCCGACGTTGAAGCCCACCACCCCTTCCGCCTGCAGCAGCGCTTCATAGCGGGCATCCAGCGCCTGATGGGCCGGCCATTCGTCCTGGGACAGTGCAGGGGGTCCTGACAATGTCGACAGGATGATCAGCAGAACGCAGGGAAGGGTCTTCTCCATGTTTGACAAACCGCCACCGTCTTCCGTTTTTGGGGGAGTTCGGACAAAAGGTACTTTAGGCGCGTATCCCAAGCCAGCCCCTCGCGCACGAGCAGGCACAATTCCGTCATCAGAGTCCCCGGG
>CBDTYJ010000140.1:0-7138 GCA_965364575.1 uncultured Gammaproteobacteria bacterium | reverse complement strand
GCCATGAGCAGGGCAAATCCCCGGGGCGCGCCGGCCTTCATCTGCGGCCGTACGCGTTCGGTCTGAACCACACCGGCCACGGCGTCATCGACGAAATACGGCGCAGTGATCCGCAGACGGTTGTCCCCCAGATCCTCGATCTCTATCTGGCGGCGCCGGGAGACCCCTTCATCCCGATTGGTCTCCACCGAGGCCCGTATGCCCTGGGCCAGATCGAACAGCCACTTCTCGTCCCGGGCCAGGCGCCGCGGCAGCGGCTTCTCGGCCGAGTCCCGGGCGTCGGTGCTGGCCAGCAAGCGGGCGCCGCTGAGCCGTAATACCCGGAGATCGACGCCCTCGCCGGTCGCTGCCGCGATCTGTGGCAGGATCTCCTGGATCTCCCGGGGGCTGGCGTCCTTGTCCCGGGCATCCAGGGCCGCCACCGTGTCAGCCAGGGCCGAGAGCTCGATGATGACGTCGCGGTTCCAGCGGTCTTCCGCCAGCTCGGTCCGGGCCTGGCTCAGGAACCAGTGGCTCAGGAACACCGCCAACAAGGCCCCCAGCAGCGCACCCAGGGCGACCGGGTGCAATAGCAGACCCAGCGGGCCGGCGCGGGGCGCGCTCAGCTCCTTGAGGTCCTCGGGCGTTCCCTGGGCGACGATGCTCATGACGGGCTCCCCTGTCGCCCTCAGCGACCCTTGCGCAGCGCTGCGATGCTCTCACTCAGCGTTTTCTGTGCCTCGCCGAGTGCCACCTCCGGGCTGGCCGAACCCTTGACGATCTTGTTCATGGCGGTCGTCACCGGCGACCACATCAAGGTCATCTCCGCGTAGTTCGGCATCGGCACCGCCGTCTCAAGCTGGGCCCGGAAGGCGGACAGCACCGGATCATTGGCCACCTCCGGATTCTCGTAGACCGCAATATTGGACGGCAGCTGGCCGCCCTCGGTCGACATCACCAGGGCCGCTTCGTCGCTGACCATGTATTTGAGCAGTTCGTAGGCTTCTTCCTTGTGCTTGGACCCGGCCGAGATGTAGATACCTTCGACGGTCAGCCAGGGCCCCATGGGCTCGCCGCCGGCCTCGTCGATGGTCGGCAGCACGGCGAGACCGACGTCCACGTCTTCCTCCACCTCGGACAGGAACCAGGGCCCGGACAGGACCATGGCCGCCTTGCCGCTGTTGAACAGGCTGCCGATCAGCGCCGCGGACGGATCGGCGGGCAGGATGCCCTCCTTCTTGTACCAGTCCATCATCAGATTCACCGCCTTGACGTTCTCGGGGATATTGACGGTGGGCGTCGGGCCCGGATCGAACACGCGACCGCCGAAGGCGTTCATCAGGGCGGCATGGAAGAAGTAATTGGAGTATTCATAGGCGAGCCCGAAGTTGCCGATCGAGGCGTCGGTCAGCTTCTTCGCCGTGGCCACCAGTTCCGAGGAGGTCTTCGGCGGCTCCGAGACCAGCGCCTTGTTGTAGATCAGGGTGATGCTCTTGTAGTTGAAGGGCAGGCCGTAGACCGTTCCCCGGTAGGTCATGGGCTCCATCAGATCGGGGATCAGCGCCTCCAGCGTCTCGTCTTCGATAAAGAAGTCGATCGGCTCCACCGTCTGCCCTCCCTCGACCCAGCCGCCAAGACGGTCCTGGGCGAAGATGAATACGTCCGGGCCACGCCCGCGCGGCACCGCTGCGGTGATCTTGTCGGCATAAGCGTCGAAGGGCACCGCGAGTGTGCGCGCGCTGATGCCCTTACCCGCATGGGCTTCGTTGAACATGGCCACGGCCTTCTCGAAGGCGGCCTTCTCCTCGCCACGATAAGCGTGCCACACCACCAGCTCGGCCCCGATCGCGATGTTCGCGCCCAGCAGCACCGATGCACCGGCAAACAGGATCAGCTTGCGGGCAAAGCGGCTGAAAATGTCGAATCTGATCTTCATGATGTCCTCTCTCGGTTTAACCGGTCAGGCTCAATTCCGTGTCGGGATCGAACAGATGGATGGCATCGCTGCGCATCACCAGTTCGATCTCCTCACCGTATCTGGGGATCCGATGCGCGCCGAGCTTGGCGACGATCATGTCGTCGCCACAGCGCACATGGATGATGACCTCGTGTCCGACCGTCTCCACGATCTCCACCGTCCCGCGCAGATGCACGGGATTGGCCCAGTCGTGGTCATCCCCTTCGCCGATGTGCTCGGGACGGATGCCGAGCAGCACGTTGCTGCCCTTGAGGGACTGGATCTTCGCCGTGGTCTGTTCGGTCAGCGGGAGGCTGAAGCCCGAGTGTCTCAGCTGTCTGCCAGAGCCGTCGATATCGACGGACACCACGTTCATGGGTGGCGTGCCGATGAACTTGGCCACGAACAGGTTCTTCGGGCTGTCGTACAGTTCGAGGGGGGTACCCACCTGCTTGAGGTTGCTCTTCCTGTCCGGGCCCATGGGCGCCAACACCGCGATCCGGTGACCCAGGGTCATGGCCTCGATCTGGTCGTGGGTCACGTAGACCGTGGTGGTCTTGAGCCGATGCTGCAGCTTGCCGATCTCCGCCCGCATCTGGACGCGCAGCTCGGCGTCCAGGTTGGACAGCGGCTCGTCGAACAGGAAGACGGAAGGCTTGCGCACGATCGCCCTTCCCAGCGCGACCCGCTGGCGCTGACCGCCGGACAGAGCCTTGGGTTTGCGGTCCAGCAGTTCCGATAGGCCGAGGATCTCAGCGGCTTCATTGACCAGCCGATCGATCTCCGTCTGCTCCATCTTGCGGATACGCAGGCCGAAGGAAATGTTTTCACGGACCGACATATGGGGATAGAGCGCGTAGCTCTGGAACACCATGGCCACATCGCGGTCCTTGGGATGGACGTCGTTGACCACCCGGTCGCCGATGGACAACTCACCCTCGGTGACCTCTTCCAGCCCGGCGATCAACCGCAGGGCGGTGGACTTGCCGCAGCCCGACGGGCCGACGAACACCATCAGTTCCTCGTCCCTGATCTCCAGATCGAGTTCCTCGATCACGCTGACGTCGCCGAACCGCTTCGCCACGCCCTTGAACACTATCTGCGCCATCCCGGACTCCTGTCTGTGCACCTCTCAGGGCGTAAACACGCGCACCGCCATGGGCGGCACCGACACCTCGAGTACCCCGTCGGTCAGCCGGGCCGGTTGCCGGGTCACCGCTTCCATGGCGCTGCCCTGCCAGGCTTCGGGGGCTGTCAGCTCCGTCTCCAGCGTCTCATCGCCGCGGTTGGCGGCGACGATGACCGTATCCCCTGATTCGGGATCGCTGCGCCTGAACACCAGCAGATCTCCCTCCCAGTACAGCCGCTCAAAATCGCCTCGCGTCAGCGCCGGATGGGCGCGCCGCGTGGCGATGAGATTTTTGTAATAGCCGCGCAGCGCCTCATCTCTTTCCTTGCCCTTCCCGGGCTGGACCGGCGCGTCACCCCAGGGCATGTCGTTGCGGTTGACGGGCCACACGCTGCCGTCCCTGGCGACCTCTTCGCCGTAATAGATGACCGGCACACCCAGAGTCGTCATCTGGAGACCGACACAGACCTTGAACTTGTCCAGATCATAACCGAGCTCGTAGAGCAGCAGCGGTTCGTCATGGGAAGAGAGATAATGAGCAGTCTGATAGCCCTCCCGGATCCTGTGCCGTTTCTCCAGATAGGCCGCGAAGGCGATCGTTCGCCCTTTGCCATCGACGAAGCCCCGGCAGCTGCCGCGGAATGTGAAATCGAATCCCGAGTCCAGCTCGTCGTTGACGAACCACTCGTCCAGCACCTGGTAGGAGCCGCCCCATACCTCGCCGAGCAGATAGAAATCCTCCCCGAGTTCCTCGCGGGTGCGGGCCCGGTGGAGCTGCCAGAAATCGTGTTCCACATGTTTGACGGTGTCGAGCCGGAAGCCGTCGATGCCGGTGCGCCTCGCCAGTCCGATATTGGCGTCGAGCAGATAGGCCCTGACTTCGGGGTCTTCGGTCACGAAGTCCGGCAATCCGCCGACCTGACAGGTCAGCGGATCCGCGGCGCACTCGACCGGCTTGCTGCGTATCCAGCCTTTGTACCGGGGTTCGGTCACGTAGCGGGTACCGTAGCCGGCGTGGTTGTAGACCACGTCCAGCAGTACCTTGATACCGCGCTCATGGGCGGCATCGACAAACGCCTTGAGATCGGCCTCCGAGCCGAAATGGGGATCCAGGCTGTTGAAATCATCCATCCAGTAGCCGTGGAAGCCGGTATGTTCGAAGCCGTTCTGGGTGCCGGTCTCCGGCGGGCCGGAGGCGAACACCGCACCGGGCATCTGGGTCTGCACCGGATTGATCCAGATCGCCGTGGCGCCGAGATCGGCGATCTCGTCGAGCTGGGCGGTGAGGCCCTTCAGATCACCACCGTGCCATCCACCCGGGTTGGCGCGATCGACCCCCAGGTTGTTGCCGGCGTCACCGTCGGCGAAGCGGTCGACCAGCACGAAGTAGATGACGGCGTCCGACCAGTCCCGCTGCGGTGTCACGCGGACCATACCCGCCGGTCGCGTCGTCGCTGATTTCGCTTCCTCCCGGTCCGGAGCGGCACACCCGCCGAGCTGGATGAGGGTAACGATGGCGAGCAGCGCCAGGAGCGCGCCGACTGTGGATCGTTGGCGAGAGCAAGCGGGCGTCATGTTTCGCAGGTGCCTCTGCCCCCCTGTCGGGTGTTTTTATTCTAGATTCCGGTCGCCGCTGCCCACCGCCGATATCGACAGATCCGACGGGAGATCCGCGCCAGCGAGCATGCTGCAGCGCGGCGACGCGACGGGGATTTCGACCTCGGATGGTCCCATCCACACCCGGGGGGTTCCATAGGTAGTTCCCGCAGCAAAGCGGGCGCTCGTATCAGAACAGGGTATAGATAAAAGACCCGAGCACCGATTGCTGACTGACCACTGCGAGCGCGCCCAGCACGACCAGGATCAGGATGATCGGCAGCAGCCAGATTTTCTTCCGGACCCGCAGGAAATCCCACAGGTCTGAGAGGAACTCCATCATCGTTTTCTTCCTGCTATAGTCGCTGCCGTCCGGCCCCCCGGAGCCGGCTTTTTAGCAGAAAGCGGCACTCCGGCACAATGCGGCGACCCGCTCGCCGGCCGGCAATGTACCGAAATCGTACCCAGGGAGTTCGCGTACGTGGCCCGATCCCGCCCGGTCTTCTACCTCATCGCTCTATTCCTGCCCCTGCTGCTGCTGGGCGGGCTGGAGGCCGTGCTGCGTCTGTCCGGGGTCGCTGAACGCCAGCCCTTGTTCGTGCCGGCACCAGTGGACGGCTATCTGCAACCCAATGAGCAGGTAATCGAACGCTTCTTCTCGAATCCTGCGGCGGCACCCAGGGTGAGCATAGATACGACCTTCTTTCGCGCCGAAAAGGCGACCGGCGCGATCCGTATCGTCATCCAGGGCGGGTCCAGCGCGGCGGGCTTCCCCTACGGCAAATGGGCCTCACCGGCCGGGATGCTGCAGCAGCGTCTCGAGCGGGCCTATCCCGGGCGCGAGGTCGAGGTGATCTCTACCGCCATGTCCGCGGTCAACAGCTATGCCCTGCTGGACTTCGCCGACGAGATCGTCGCCCTCGAGCCGGACGTGGTGATCATCTATGCCGGCCACAACGAATTCCTGGGGGTGCTCGGGGCGGGCTCCGCCTACGCCTCCCGCCTCTCCCCCACCCTGACCCGAGCCACCCTGAGCCTGCGCCGTTCCCGCATTGTCGAGTCCGGGTTCCGGATCCTGGGCGCCCTGAGTCCCGCGCCGGAACAGCGCAGCGGCACGCTCATGGCCCGGGTGGCCAGGGAACAACGGATCCCCGAAGACAGCGAGTTGTTCCGGACCACGGTCGAACAGTTCGAAGGCAACCTCCGGCGGCTGCTGGCCCGATATCGGGAGAACGGTATCCCGGCGATCATCGGCACACTGGCCGCGAACGAGAAAGACCAGCCGCCGTTCCTGTCGGCACCGCCGGCACCCGAGGCGGCCGCAGGCTGGCGCGCATCCCTGGACGAGGCCGCCTCCAGCCTGGAAAAGGGCGACAGGGAACGAGTCCTCGCGATCACCGATCGCCTCATCAGCCAGGCACCGGAGATTGCCGAACCCTGGTTCCTGCGCGGCCGCGCCCATCTGGCCGCCGGCGACGAGGACATGGCTCGCACAGATTTCCTGCGCGCCAAAGACCTCGACCAGCTCCGTTTCCGGGCGCCGGAGTTGTTCAATCGGATCATCCGGCAGACCGCCGAATCCGAAGGCGCGCGACTGGTGGATGTGCAGGCCGCCATGGTGGAGCGTTCGCCGGGGGGATCGATCGGCAGCGAACTGATGGTCGAGCATCTTCATCCGAACGTCGATGGATACTTCGTGATGGCCGACGCCATCTATGACGGCCTCATGGCTGCAGACATTCTGGTGACGCCGGGGCGCACGGTGGACGCCGGGCTGGCGCGAGAGGAGATGCCGGTCACGGCGATCGACCGGCTCGCCGGTGACTATCGTGTCGCGCGCCTGAAACTGGATTGGCCGTTCAAGCCGCTCAAGGAGCCCTTCGAGCCGCCACCCCCCACCGACGACATCGAGCGGATCGCCCAGGACTGGTTCAGCGGCCGGATCGCCTGGCACGAGGCCATGAAACAGGCCCTGGCCGTCTATCAGCGTCAGGGTGACGTGGACGAGTCGGTGCGCGTCGCGTGGAACCTGGCAGCCGCGTTCCCGTTCGACCCGGACTCGTCCTTCCTCGCCGGCACCTTGATGCTGAGGGCCGGCGATCCCGATCGAGCGCTGCCCTTGCTGCATCGGGCGGCGCGTCTGCAGGGGCGCAACACCCGTTTCCTGATGAGCCTGGCGCAGGCCTATTACCAGTCCGGCCGCACCGCGGAGTCGATCCAGGTCCTGCAACGGGTGCTGGCCCTGGAACCCGAGCACCCCCGGGCACCGGTATTCCTGGAACGTCTGCAGCAGGAAACGACCTCGGGCGGCTGAATCAACCCTGGTCCAGTTCCGACAGGGCTGCGCTGGCCCGGGGATGGCCCGGCGCGATCTCCAGGACCCGCTGATACGCCCGGCGCGCATGCTGCGTCAGGCCGCTGCGGCCGCTGGCCTCGCCGAGCGCCAGCCAGGTAGGCAGATGATCGGGCCGGATCGC
>CBDTYJ010000139.1:0-7170 GCA_965364575.1 uncultured Gammaproteobacteria bacterium | reverse complement strand
CGATTGGTGCGGCTCTGATAATCAGACCATTGCAGCTCGTCCACAGCGGCCAGAATCTCATCTTCTCCGATGTGATCCTTGTTCTCGGCGAAGGCCGAGAGCATCGCCGTGTCGCACAGCGTGTTGATCAGGCGCGGGACGCCACCGCTGTATTTGAACACCAGCTCATAAGTGCCGGGCTCGAAGATCTCACGGTCGCCGGCGCCGGCGACCGCCAGGCGGTGGCCGATGTACTCGCCGGTCTCTTCTTCGCTCAGGGGCTTGAGGTGATAACGCAGGCGGGTGCGCTGGGCGAGCTGCTCGAGGTCAGGGGCATCCAGCGTCTCGTTGAGTTCGGGCTGACCGGCGAGGATGATGCTCAGGACCTTTTCCCTGCCGCCGCCCACGCCGGAGAGCAGACGGATTTCCTCCAGCACCGAGCGATCCAGATTCTGCGCTTCGTCCACCACGATCAGGACCTTGTGGTCCCGGGAGAGAAGGTCTTCCAGATGGCGGTCGATGGTATCCAGGAGTTCCGCCTTGCCCATCTTGAACGGCCGGTAGCCAAACTGGGACAGCAGACCCTGCAGGAACTGGACCGCCGTCACCTGGGTCTGGGACAGACGCGCCACCGTGACCGTGTCATCCAGTTCCGAGACGAACTTCTCGATCAGCGTCGTCTTGCCGCAGCCGATTTCTCCGGTGATGACCACGAACCCGTCCGTGAACCAGAGGGTCGACTCCACATAAGCCAGAGCACGAGCGTGCTGCTTGCTCAAGAACAGGAAATTCGGGTCCGGGCTCAGCCGGAACGGGTGTTCCTGGAGTTGGAAGAGTGAAAGGTACATCCGTTGCTGCAAGGGATCCTCGGATCAGCCCGGTCGATTTCCGATTCCGGCCGGGTCTGTCACTATATCGGTTAAGTCGCGGCGATGAAATACTGAAAAGCCGGCGGTCGGACCCGGCATCCGCCCCGTCAATCCTGCCCGCGGCCGGTCAGCGCCAACAGCCCGTGGAGGCCCTGATCCCGTTCCTCGGGGTCATTGCGCACTACCGTGCAGTGGCCCAGCTTCCGCATCGGGCGGGGCGTCTTGCCATAGCCGTGGAAGTGGGCGCCCGGGATCGCAAGCACGTCTTCGAGCGCCGGTAATTCGCCGAGCAGATTGACCATGCCGGCGTGGCCGACGGCACGGGTCTCGCCCAGCGGCAGATCGAGGATGGCGCGGACGTGATTCTCGAACTGGCTGCAGACGGCACCCTCGATGGTCCAGTGGCCGGAATTGTGGACCCTTGGCGCCATCTCGTTGGCCAGCAGACGATCCCCTTCGACGAAGAACTCCACGGTCAGCACCCCCGCATAATCCAGGTGCTGCATCAGGCGACCGATGTAGCGTTCGGCGGTCGTCTGCAGGGTCGGCGCGGCCAGAGGTGCCCGGGTGTGGGACAGGATGCCGTCCACATGGACGTTTTCCGCCAGCGGATAGCAGCGGGTTTCGCCGCCCGGGCGCCGGACGCCGATCAGGGACACCTCGCGATCGAATGCCACCAGTTGTTCCAGGATCAGCGGGTAACTGCCGAAGCGTTCCCAGGCCGGTGCGATGTCGTCTTCCCGGCGCAGGAAGGCCTGACCGCGGCCGTCGTAGCCCAGACGCCGGGTCTTCAACACCGCCGGCAGCCCGATCAACGCGATGGCCTCGTCCAGTTCGTCGCGGCTCGATACCGGGGCGAAACGTGGCGTGGGGATGCCGAGGCTGGTGAAGACACGCTTCTCGCTCAGACGGTCCTGGGCCGTGGCCAGTGCTTCGACCGGCGGCAGGAACGGTTTGGTCCCGGCGATGCTGCGGACTGCCGACTCGGGCACGTTCTCCACATCGAAGGTGACCACGTCGACACGATCGGCGAGGGTGGCAAGGGCGGCCGGGTCGTCAAAGGCGCCAGTGATGATCTCGCCGACCTGTCCGCCCGGAGCGTCGGCGCTCTGATCGACGAACACGAATCGCAGACCCAGGGGATAGCCCGCCAGGGCCAGCATCCTGCCGAGCTGGCCCGCGCCGATAATGCCGATCTTCATGGCTGCGCGGTGTCGTCCGCCCGCGGGTCCGGCTGCTGCAGGACGGCGTCGGTCTGTGCCGCACGGAAGCGGTCGAGATTAGCGGCGATATTGGTGTCGCCGTTTGCGAGGATGGCCGCGGCGAGCAGGGCCGCATTGGTGGCTCCGGCCTTGCCGATGGCGAGCGTGCCTACCGGGATGCCGGCGGGCATCTGCGCGATGGAGAGCAGGGAGTCGAGACCGTTCAGGGTGCGGGATTGGACCGGCACTCCCAGCACGGGCAGCGGGGTCTTGGCAGCAGCCATCCCCGGGAGGTGCGCCGCGCCGCCGGCGCCGGCGATGATGACCTTGATCCCGCGCTCGCGGGCGGCGCTGCAGTACTCGAACAAAAGATCCGGCGTACGGTGGGCCGAAACCACGCGGACTTCACAGGGGACCGAGAGTTTATCCAGGGTCTCGACGGCGTGGGACATGGTGTCCCAATCCGATTTCGAGCCCATGATGACGCCGACGAGAGGTTTCATTAGCGTATTCTAGCAGCGCAGTTCCGGGCGCGGCACGATCAGAGCTCGCCCGCCCTGTCCCCGTCTGCGGGCAGGATGCTGTCCAGGTAACGGAACAGGGCGCGTCCCGCCCGCTTGCGTTGAGCTTCGTCCAGCGGGCCCCTGGCCGCTGCGGCGAGGTTCCGAAGCTCGGCCGCATCGGCGCCGAGCGCGTCGACGCAGGCATCGACGGCGTCATCGCCTTCTTTAAGGATCCGGTCCCGCCAGCGTTCCAGAGCATGGAAGCGCCGGCGTTCGCGCTGCGCCAGTTCGGCCCGCCGCCCGAGAAATGCCTCGAGCGCCTCCGGTTCGATCTCCCGCATCAGCTTGCCGATGTACTGGCGCTGGCGGCGCAGCGCGCCGTGTTTGGAAAGCCGGCGGGCGAGTTCCACCGCCTCCCGGAGCTTGTCCGGGATAGGCGCTTCGGCCAGCGCCGCCGCTGGCAGCCCGATCAGAGCTTCGCCCAGGCTCTGCAGCGCCTCGCTCTCGCGCTTGCGCCGGGACTTGCTGGGTTTCGGCTCGGAGCGGGCGCTCATGAGTTGAGACTGTCCAGCCCACGATCCAGGGAGCCGATCAGCGTGTCCACTTCCTCGACCGTGTTGTAGTGAACCAGGGACACCCGGACGACGCCGTCCCGCTCGGTCAGTCCCAGCCGCTCCACCAGCCGCGGGGCATAGAAATGGCCCCAGCGGATACCGATCCGATCCGGCTCGCACAGGGGCGGTATCTCAGACGAACGATGACCCCTTACGGTGAACGAGATTGTCGGCAGACGAGCCGGCGACGGTTCAGGGCTGCCGATGATCTCGATCTCGGATCGACCGTTCAGATAGTCGAGCAGGCGCGTTCCGAGCGCGGCCTCCTGGGCGGCGATCGCCGCCCACGGCTGGGTCTCGCCCAGCTGCCGGGCAAGCTCGGAAAAATATTCCGGTACCGCCGCGGCGCCGTAGAGCAGCTCGTAGGGAAACCCTCCCGGTTCCAGCTTGCCCGGCCCATCCATGGCGTCCATGAATTCGTGATTGATATTGCGAAGTTCCGCCAGCCGGTCGCGGCGGGCGAACATCACCGCGCAGTGGGGACCGTAGACCTTGTACAGGCTGAAGACGTAGAAATCCACATCCCAATCCCTGACGGGCAGCGGCCGATGGGGCGCATAGGCGACCCCGTCCACGCACACCCGGGCACCATGCCGATGTGCCAGCGCGGTGATCTCGGCGAGCGGCGTGGTTTCACCCAGCAGGTTAGATGCATGGGTGAAACAGACCAGACGGCTGCGGTCGTTGAACAACGGCAACAGATCGTCGATCTCCAGCCGGCGGCTATCACGGTCGAGGTGCCAGGTCCGCAGCGTGATCCCGCGCTCTGCGAGTCGGCGCCAGGGGGTGATGTTTGCCTCGTGATCCGCGTCAGTGACGATGATCTCGTCGC
The DNA here is from genome assembly GCA_965364575.1 of uncultured Gammaproteobacteria bacterium. Classification (GTDB taxonomy): domain Bacteria; phylum Pseudomonadota; class Gammaproteobacteria; order Steroidobacterales; family XN24; genus CAMYOC01. The sequence goes on along the minus strand of CBDTYJ010000139.1, from coordinate 3,171 downwards.
CCGGTGACAGCGCGGGGGCGATAGCCCGGGCAAGCCTGGCAACCAGGCTCGAGGTGGAGCTGCCGACCACCAGCTCGTCGGCACCGGGCCTTGCGCCGCCCGGGACGCTCATCATCGACGCCAGGGACTGGCGCGCCTCCTGCAACAGCTCACCGGCCTCCGCGGAAAGCGCATAGCTGGCTCCGAGCTGGACCGGCCAGCGGCCCATGTACTCGCTGATACGATCGATCGCCCGGCCGAGCGGCACCGAGCCGCCGGCGTTGTCCATCAGCACCCAATCTGTCGCCAGCGCCGGGAATTGGGCCCGCACCCAATCCACGGGCAGCGGGGTTGAGCGGACGGACTGGGGACGCATCGATCGGATCCTGGCGCGGCAAAGGCCGCGATCATACCATCCGCTGGCTGCCAGGCTTCGCCATCCGGGTGCTAGAATCGCGGCGCCGTAGGAACAGGGTGACGCTGTGGAAAATGACCCCGCTTTCGAATTCGGGATGAGCCGCTCCGATCTGCAGACGCTGATAGAGGCGGCGCTCTCCCAGGCCGCCGCCGCGGGCGCCGGTCAGGCGGAGGCGGCTGCCAGCCTCGGCACCGGCCTGTCGGTGATGGTGCGCCGGGGTGAAGTAGAGACGCTGGAGTATCAGCGCGACCGGGGGTTTTCCCTCACCGTCTATTTCGGACCGAAGAAAGGCAGCGCCAGCACGTCAGATCTGGATCCCCAGGCGATCCGCGAGACCGTCATGAAGGCCTGCAGCATCGCGCGTTTCACCGCCGAAGACCCGCTCTCGGGTCTGGCCGATCCGGAGCTGATGCCCGGGGAGGTGCCGGATCTCGATCTCGACCATCCCTGGCCGCTGAGTCCGGACGAGGCGATCCGCATCGCCGCAGAATGCGAGGGTGCCGGCTTGGGCTTCGACCCCCGCATCACGAATTCCGAGGGCGGTACGCTCAACAGTCATCGCGGCCTGCGTGTCTATGGCAATTCCCATGGCTTTATCGGCGGCTATTCATCCAGCAGCCACGGCGTGAGTTGCGTGCTGGTGGCGGCCGGCGAAGACGGCAGCATGGAACGCGACTACTGGTACACGGCCTGTCGCGATCCGGCCAGGCTGGATCCGGTTCCCGAAGTGGGCCGCCGCGCTGCGGAGCGAGCGGTGGCGCGGCTCGGCGCGCGCAAACTCGGCACCCGGGACGCGCCGGTATTGTTCCCGGCCGAACTGGCGCGCGGTCTGATCGGTCATTTCGTGTCGGCCATCCGCGGTACCGCCCAATATCGCAGGGCCTCGTTCCTGCTGGACGCGGTTGGCCAGCAGGTTTTCCCGGAAGGCCTGTGTATCGACGAACGCCCGCATATCCCGGCGGCGATGGCCAGCGTGCCGTTCGATTCCGAGGGCGTAGCCACCCGTGATCGCGCCCTGGTCGCAGACGGCAGGCTCGAATCCTACGTCCTCAGCAGCTACTCAGCGCGCCGCCTGGGGCTGAAGAGCACCGGCAACGCGGGTGGCATCCACAATCTGATCGTCGCGCCGGGCACGGGTGGCCTGTCTGAATTGATGGCCGAGATGGGCACCGGCTTTCTGGTCAACGAGTTGATCGGCCAGGGCGTGAACACCGTGACCGGTGACTACTCCCGGGGCGCCGCGGGGTTCTGGGTCGAGAACGGCGAAATCCAGTATCCGGTCAGCGAAGTGACCATCGCCGGCAATCTGAAGACCATGCTCGCCGGCATCGCCCGCGTGGGTGACGACGTGGACACGCGCGGCGCGGTCCGTACCGGTTCGATACTCATCGACAGGATGAAAATCGCCGGCGATTGAGCGCCGGGCCGGAGGCTTTCCCGGGTCAGTCGCCGCGCTCGATCACGTAAAAGAAATCAGCCCCGCTGCGCAGGGCGCTGGTCTCGCCGATGATGACCCATTTGCTGCTCAGCAGGTATCGCATGCGGAAGGTCGATACGGGCTCGAACAGCCCCAGGCCGTAGCTGACGTACAGTTTCGGCGACAGGTATTTTCCTACCAGCAGCGATGCCTGCTCGGAAGTTGTTTCACCTGGCCCGGAGCCGACCGTGAGTTCGTCCACGCCCAGTTTCTCGCCGAGCTGTTTCCCCAGCAACGCGCCGCCAGCCAGCCCCAGACCCACGGCGGCCTGATTCATCGCGGTCTGCTCTTCGGCCGTGGCCTGTCGTTCCATCGGCCGTCCCAGCACCAGGTAGGAGAGCTGGTCCGACTCTGACATCGGTGGGTCGGAAAACAGAGTGAACGCCGGCTGCTTCAGTTCGCCCCTTGCCCGGATACCCACCAGCACCCCGGCGTCGGGACGGCGCACTGCTTCCACATCGACCCCCGGCTCGGTCACCGGCCCTCCGGCAAACAGCAGGCGTCCGGTCTGGATTTCCAGATTCTGGCCATAGGCCCTGTAAGTCCCGTCCAGGATGCTCAATTCACCGGTAGCTTCCGTCGGTCTGCCCGGCTTGTCGATGACCAGGAGATTGCCCTCAAATCTGCCCTTGAGACCGAATCCGGAGAATTTCACCTTGTCTTTGATCAGCAGGCGGATCCGGGCGTCGAGCTCCAATGGAGATGTTGGCTGTGGCGCGGCGGATTCGTCGACGAGTATCTGGTCGGTCGATACCGAGACAGCAGTCGTCGGCAGCTGCTTTGGCTCGATGGAGCCGCGGGGGACGGTGATCTGCCCGTTCACCTGCAGGCGCTTTCCGACCATCGTCACCAGCAGTTCGGGCGAGGCGGACAGACGGGCCTCGGGCGTATCGAGGACCTGCACGTCGTCGCCCTCAATCATCAATTCGAACCGCATGGGATCGGCAAGCAGTTCTGCTGTCCCCTTGACCTCCAGCGCACCCTCGCCGGAGCGCGCCCGCATGTGTATCAGCGCAGTCCCGCTGCCCTGGCCCGCAAGTTCGATATTCAGATCCCGAAGGGTCAGACCGGGTCGATCCAGCTTCGCGGTGCCCTCGCGCAGAGCAAGCGCTCCGGTCAGTGCAGGTTGCTGCAGTGTACCGGCCAGCAGGACAGATCCGTCGACGCGCCCCTCGATATGGTCCAGTTCCGGGACCAGCCTGTTCAGGACCCTGATATCGCGGAGTTCAGCGGTCATCCTGCCGGTAAGCGGGCGTTCCAGCAGCGGTAGCGCGCCGGCTCCCACCGCGGCTTCCGC
>CBDTYJ010000138.1:0-7192 GCA_965364575.1 uncultured Gammaproteobacteria bacterium | reverse complement strand
GGGCCGCAAGACTGGTGGCCCGCGATGCCGCCCAGTTGGTCGAGCACCCGTTTATCCAGAGCGCCGATGACATCCTGTCCGAGGCTGGCGAGCGGGCCGGCGAGAATAATCGACTGATGGCCAGGCTGCTGGAGAGATGGACGGCAGGAGCGAGCGGGCATGATACTGAACAAGCCTGAAATCCGTTCATGGCGCCGGTCCCTGGCGACGGCGATGCTGATCCTGATCGCTGTCCTCCCGGTCTGCGCCAGCTGGGCCGAAGAGGACGCGCCGGGACGCTTCCTGGTGGCCAGCCGCGGCCTCGGGGACCCGAATTTCGCCCGCTCGGTGGTACTGCTGCTGCGGCACGATGCCGACGGCGCCATGGGCATCATCGTCAATCGCCCTACCCGGGTCAGCGCCCAGGAAGTGCTTCCGGACGTGGAAGCGCTCGCAGGCTATCCGGCACCCGTGTTCTTCGGCGGCCCGGTCATGGTGGAACGGCTGCTCGTGCTGCTGAAATCCGAGGTGCCACTCGCGGAATCGGAAGCCCTGACCGGGAACGTGTACGTCACCGCCAGCCGGACGACGCTCGAAGCCCTGTCCATCGAGGACGCGAGACCGGACCGGCTGAGGGTGTTCGCCGGCCACGCAGGCTGGGGGCCCGGCCAGCTGGACCGGGAGATCGCCGATGGCGGCTGGCACGTGGTACCGGCCCGCATGGACGACATCTTCGATCAAGAACGTGGGCCCGACTGGCGCCGCCTGTTGCCGGACGCCCGCCCCCTCAGCGTGGATGCCACCACCGCCGGGTGGGCCGTGGTCGCACGCCGCTAGGGCCCGCCCGCGGATCGACGGATCTGATCGGCGATCTGGCGACTCAGCGCACCCACCAGCTCGCTGTGGGCGGCCACTACCGCGGCGGGGTCCTTGCCCGCGGCGGTCCGGGTCTGGCTGAAATCGCTCGTGTGGATGTCCGAGATATCGCCGTCCCTGTGCAGAGTCCACCGTGTCTGCAGCGTCACCGTCCCGGTGGCGTCGGCATCGAAACGCCGGACCTCGAATCTGACCCGATAATCCACGGAGAATACCGGGACGTTCGGATAGACCGACACCCGTGAACTGCCGAGCAGTCCCTGCAGATTAGCCCCGACGGCGCCCAAAAAGTCAGACTCCAGCGAACCGGCCCAGCGGTTGAACTCGTCGAATTCGATCTGGTTCGGCCCGGAACGCGTTGCGAGCCGGGAGCGCCGCAGAGCCCTGGGGAAATCCGCCGGACCCACCGCGACCGCCACGGGGACCCCCGCGATCTGGACCGGCGCGTCGCTTATCGCCGCTTCGGGGCTCAGAGTGTAATAAGAGACCGTGGGGCTGCGGCTCGCACAACCCGCGACGCCCATCATGACTCCCAGAACACCCGCCATCAGTAAACGTCGGGACGGATATCTCACTGTTCCTTCCCCTTGCCGAAGATCAATGCCTCGGGATGTTGTTCCAGATACTCGGCCACGGCGCCGATCGCTTCTGCCGCTTCGGTCAGCTCCACCAGCAGCCGGTTCAGTTCAGTCCGCGTAACCGAATCGGCGGCCATCACGGTACGGGTCTCAGCCAGGGTCTTCTCGGCCTGGGCCAAAGAGCTGGCCAGAGTGGGCGCGATGTCCGACTCGGCGGTCGCTATCAGCGCCCGCGCCTCGCGCATGACGGCGCCCGCCTCGTCCAGCGCAACGCTCATGCCCCGGCCGATCTGTTCGTATGGCAGAGACTTCAGCTCCGATGAAATCTGCGCCAGATTAGCGACAAGCTCCACGCCCGGCGAACGGACCGTGGGGAACTCGGGGTACCGGCCCGTCGTGATCAGCCTGGCCGGCTCCGCGTCGGGGAAGAAATCCAGCGAGACGGCTTTCTTGCCCAGCGCCAGATTGGCGATCGTCAGATTGGCCCGGAGGCCCTGATCGATCAGCTTCGGCATCACGCCTTCCTCCGGTTCACCGATCACACGAAAGCGCTCGGGCTCGATCTCCACCAGTACCGGCATCCGGATTTCGTCACGGTTGAAGTCGGCGTCCAGACCGACGCTCAGGACGCTGCCGATGGTCAATCCGCGGAAGTCTACCGGCGCCCCTGCCTGCAGCCCGCGCAGGGACTGATCGAAGTACAGGACGTAATGCGTCTTGACCGTGTAGCGCTCCGCGAGGGCGGCATCGCGACTGGGATACAGCGGGAAGGCCGTCTTCTCAACAGCCATTGCTGCCGGAGATGCTGCGGGATGCAGATCGAAACTGACCCCGCCCTGCAACACCGAGATCAGGCTCTCGGTTTCCAGCTGAATGCCGGATGCATCCAGTTTCAGACTGATGCCGCTTGCGTTCCAGAACAGTGTGTTCTCGTAGACCCGCTGGTCGTGGGGCGACTCGACGAAAATATCGACCAGAATGCTTCCGTCGTCTTGTAGTGCGAAATCCGTGACCCGGCCGGCTTCGATATCACGATAGAAAACGGGGCTGCCCAGATTCAGGCCGCCGAGGCGATCCATGGTGAGCCGATACCGGGTGCCGGGAAATCGCGGATCGATCACAGGCGGTTTGGCCAGAGCGACGAATTCTTTCGCCTTCTTGCCTTCCATGCTCGGATCCATGGCGATATAGGCGCCCGAGAACAAGGTGCCGAGCGCGGCGACCTCGCCGGAAGAAATGCGCGCGCGAACGACCCAGAACCGTGTCTGCTCAGTCAGGAACTTCTTCGTGCCGGGCTGCATCTCGGCGTGCACGACGACGTCGAAATCGCCGTCTTCGTTCTCCACCAGATCCACCAGCGTGACCGTGCCCACATCCACGTCACGGAACCGGATCTTGGTCTTGCCCGCGACCAGACCTTCACCGGTCTCGAATCTGATCTGGATCGTGGGTCCGGTCTCGCTGATGTTCTTGTAGACCAGCCACAGCGCGACCAGCGCGGCCACGATCGGTATCAGCCAGACGATGGAAAACCCGCGCTTGGTGCTGACCGCGGCCTCGGGGATATCCGCAGCGGGCGCGCGGGGATCGGTCGGCTCGTTAACCATCTTTTGCCTCCACGGCATCCCACATGAGCCGGGGATCGAACTGTTGTGCAGCGACCATCGTCAGCACGACGACCGCAGCAAAATACGGTGCACCAGGCCCGGCATGGATGGAAGCAAAGAAACCCAGCTGGACCAGCGCGACCAGGATGGTCACTACGAACATGTCCAGCATCGACCAGCGGCCGATCAGCTCAACGATTCGATAGACGCGGGTCCGATCCACCGGCCGCCATACCGAGCGGCGCTGAACGGATATCAGGAGAAACATCAGCATGCCGATCTTGGCCATCGGCACCACGACGCTGGCGGTGAAGATGACGAGAGCCAGCGGCCAGTCACCATGGCCGAGAAAATACAGTACGCCGCTCATGATCGTATCGGCCTGGGATCGTCCCAGAGCATCGGTAATGGTCACAGCCAGAAGGTTGGCCGGGACATAGCAGATGGCGGCAGCGATCAACAGTGCCCATGAGCGGGCGATGCTGTCGGGTCTGCGCAGGTGCACGGGGGCGTGACATCGCGGACAGCGCTGATGGTTGCCTTCGAGTGGCACCAACATGCCGCAGTCGTGACAGGCGGCCAGACCGGCGTCTTTGGCGGTCAGCATCGTTGCGCTCATGCCGCGGCTGCCAGACGTCGCCATACGATACGTGGTTCCACTGCGCTGATGGTCCAGGCCTGGGTGATCATCAACAGGGCGAAAGCGTAGGCGGATACGCCGGGCACGAGATCGGCCATCGCCGCCAGCTTGACATAGGCCACCAGGATTCCGACCACGAACACCTCCACCATCGCCCATTCGCGCACGTGCAGCAGCGCGCGAAACACCTCGATCATGTCCGGGACGCGCCGACCGAGATACAGCGGCAGCAGCACGTACAGCGCGAGCAGGACCATCAGGCCCGGCATGATGACGCCGACCAGCGCGATCAGTGCCGCCAGCAGCGGCTGGCCTTCCTGCCACATCGTCAAAATGCCGGTGACCAGGCTGGTCGTGCGCATGTTGCCCGGGGTACCGAATTTAAGAAAGGCGAAGCTATTGGCCACGATGTAGAGGAACAGGGAGGACAGAGTCAGCGCCAGGCCGTTCTCGATGCAGTTGGGGGGATTGCGGTACAGCACGGCGTTGCAGCGGATACATCGGGCCTTGGCACCCGGCTCCAGGGCCGGAACCCGATTCAGCAGATCGCATTCGTGGCACGCCGCCAGGCTCGGCGGAAGCCGGTCGTTATCGGCTTCAACGGTAGCGATGCTCCACCTCCCGGCCAGCGGCAGACCGCCTTGCTCAGGGCGCATCGAAAAGTCCCACTGCGCCCCCGATCCGGCCCCGACCTTGCCCCGTCCGGACCGCTCCCGAGGCCAAGGCTACACCGGCGCGGCCGGGCTTTAAAGGGCCGGCCCCCGGTAATTTCCCGACCGCCTCGTCGAGACGGCCGGGAGGCTCGTCTCTCCGCGGATGGACTGGTCGGCAAGGAGCTGGACGGACAGCAGGCAGCACCTCTCCGGCTTGCCGGCGGACGGCCCGCACACTAGCCTTGTCACCATGAGCACAAAAACCCACAACAAACGCGAATTCGATTTGATCGTCTGGGGCGCCTCCGGCTTCACCGGGCGTCTGGTGGCCGAATATCTGCTTGGCGAATATGGCACCGACGGCCCCCTGCGCTGGGCGATGGCCGGCCGCAATCAGGCCAAGCTCGAGTCGGTGCGAAAAGATCTCGGGCCGGGATCGGAGGCCGTCCCCATCCTCATCGGTGACAGCCATGATCCCGCCAGTCTGTACGCGCTGGTCAATCAGAGCTCGGTGATTTGCTCCACCGTGGGCCCATTCGCCAAATACGGCAGCGAGCTCGTAGCGGCCTGTGCCGGCGCCGGCACTCACTATTGCGACATCACTGGCGAGGTCCAGTGGGTACGCCGCATGATCGACGCCCACGAGGAACAGGCCCGGGCCAGCGGGGCGCGCATCGTCAACTGCTGCGGCTTCGACTCCATCCCGTCGGATCTCGGGTGCCTGTTCGTCAATCAGGCGATGGAGAATCGTCACGGATCGGCCTGCGAGGAGGTCAAGATGCGAGTCCGTCGCATGCGCGGCGCGTTCAGCGGCGGTACCTTCGCCAGCCTGCTCAATGCGGTGGAAGAGGCCCGCAGGGACCCGAAAGCGCGCAAGACCATGGGCAACCCTTACGGATTGAACCCCGTCGGCGAGACCTCGGGCCCTGACGGCCCCGATCAGAGTTCGCCGCGCTGGGATGCCGACGTGAACTCCTGGACCGCACCCTTCGTGATGGCCGCCATCAACACGCGCGTGGTCCGGCGCAGCAATGCCCTGATGGACTATGCCTACGGCCGCGACTTCCGCTACAGCGAGGCGATGATGACTGGGCGCGGAATCGGCGGCTGGACGCGGGCGGTCAGCATCACCGGCGCGCTGGCGGGGTTCCTGCTGGCTACCACCACGTCACCGACCCGGGCGCTGGTGAGCAGACTGATGCCGGACCCGGGCGAGGGCCCGTCCCCGGAGGACAGGGAGCGCGGCTTTTTCGATATCGTCATGGTGGGCAAGGCCGGGAACCGGGTCCTGCGGGCGCGGGTCAAGGCCGATCGCGATCCGGGTTACGGTGCGACCTGCAAGATGCTGGGCGAGAGTGCGGCCTGTCTGGCCCTCGAGAAAGACAAGCTGGAGGTGGCCGGTGGATTCTGGACCCCTGCCGCGGCCATGGGCAGCCGTCTGATCGCACGCCTGGAAAACAGCGCCGGGATGAGCTTCGAAATCGAGCCGGAACGTTCCGGCTCGGGCTGAAGGATCCCTGTCTTCGGGACGTGCTCGGCTCCGGCCTGAGACTGCTTCGAGGTACGCGAGCGACAATGCCCTCATGGACGCCCGGATCTGAGGACACCATGCCGGAAACGGTTCCGGTGTCCGTGCCGGAACGGCAGATCCCGGCGCTGGGCTGGGGCCGGGTGGCCTTGTTTGCCGTCCTGCTATGCGGGATAGCCCTGTCCGCCTGGGAATTCCGCATGCGCGGATTGGGCCTGCTGCCCGGGGACCTGGGAGACGGCAACGGATTCTGGGCGACCGAGCGTCGCCGGGTTGATCTGGCCGGACCGGGGTCGGCCGTGATCCTGGGTTCGTCCCGGATCCTTTTCGATACCGATCTCGAGGTATTCCAGAGCATCACGGGGCGGGTCCCCATACAGCTCGCTTTGCCCGGTACCGGCCCGAGGGAATTCCTGCGTGACCTGGCGGAAGAGACCGGCTTCGACGGTCTGGTAGTCGTGGGCGTGACGCCCACTGCATTCTTCCGCCCGGGCCCCGGTCTCATGGGCGCGGCCCTGGATTACGCGCGGACAGAAACGCCCGCCCAGAAGATCGGTCACCGCTTGTTCCTGAGCCTGGCCGGGGTCTTCGGCTTCCTGGACGCCGACTACACCCTGATCAAGCTGCTGCGGAATAACCGCTTCGTGGAGCGCGGCGGAGTCGAGGGTCCCTACCGAGACGTCTGGAAGATCTCGACCCATGGACCCGGGAGACAGACCTGGCTCTGGTCGCGGATCGAGTCGGACGGATATCTGAAAGAACACGCGCGGCTGGCCTGGGGCGGTTTTCGCGGCGACGTCGTTGCCGACGGCGACATTCGCTCGATGATTAGCGCCACCGGGCGGGCCGTGGACCGCATCCGCTCGCGCGGCGGCGAAGTGGTCTTCATCCGTCCGCCTTCCGCAGGCCCCCTGCGTGAGAGCGAGACCCGGCGTATTCCGAGGGCCTGGGGCTGGGACCGCCTGCTGCGCGAGACCGGCACGTTCGGTATCCACTTCGAGGATCACCCGGAGATGCAGGGTCTCGATCTGCCGGAGTGGTCGCACCTGTCTCGGGCGTCGGCCACGCGTTATACACGGGTCTACGCCACCGTGCTGGCCGGGCAGGTGCCAGAACACGAGCGCCCCGGGCAGCACCTGACGCAGGAATGATCCGGCGTCAGGTCCGGGCTCCGACCCTATCAGCAGGGAGGGATATCTGCGCCTGAGAGGCGACGCGTGCCGTTCCACCCGCCCTCGATCAGGGCATCTGAATCCCGCCGCCGGGCATGCCTCCACCCGGGGCGCCGCCACCCGGGATGCCGCCGCCCGATCCCGGGACGATCAGCGACG